>JAFGXT010000363.1 GCA_016936495.1 Victivallales bacterium | reverse complement strand
CTTTGATTTTTAGTCGAGCAGTGAAAGTTCAGCCTCGCAAACCTGCGTCCGAAGAGGGGTCAGGGACTTGCGCCCAGCAGCACTAGGTGCATCATTTGTTAGTCTCGTCAGTCTGGGCAGTTCCATCAATTTGCATGTTTTTTTCTAAAAATTGTATAAAATATTGATTTTCAGGCTTTTCAAAACGCATTTCTGATTTATACTGTAAATAGTATGGTCTTTTATTCCGGTGCCAGGGGTGGCGGCCGAATTGGTTCTGCGGTAAAAAAACTAACGGAAGTACAGTGGTTGCATGAAGATCGGTATTGTGCATTACCGGACGGGAAGAACTGACGGGGTATCTCTGGAAATAGAGAAGCGTCGGAAAGTACTGGAGACGCTTGGACACGAGGTGCGGATTATTTCCGGGCCGATAAGCAATGGCGCCGATCATGTCATTACCGAACTGGAATTTGACCTGCCGCATATTATCGCCATAAAAGAAAACGCATTCGCATATTTCCGCAATACTGACATGACCGTAACTGAATTGATGTTGCGTATCGGTGAGGTGTCTCTGCGTATAAAAGACGAGTTTACCCATATCTGCGAGCTGGAAAAATTTGATATGCTGTTGCTTCACAATATTTTTTCACATGGACGGCATATTGCGGCGGCTTCGGCGTTTGCGCATTTCATTCGCAGTAATAAATTGGATGTGATCGCTACGCATCATGATTTCTATTGGGAGCGGCATGAGTATGCTCAGCCCTCTTTCCCCGAAGTTGAAAGTTATTTGCGTGAATATGTGCCGATGCGTTCGCCGCGGGTCAAACATGTATGTATCAATTCTCTGGCGATCAATGAATTACGGGAACGGCGGCATATTGAATCCGAACTTGTCCCCGATGTCTTTGATTTTTCACAACCGCGCTGGAAGCGGGACAAGTTTAATGCCGATCTGTTGCACCACATAAATGTCAGTGAAGATGATCTTATTGTGCTTCAGGGCACCCGTACCGTACAGCGCAAAGGCATTGAGCTGGCTATACGCCTGGTGGACAGGCTTAACCATAACCGGCAAATGCTTACCGGCAGGAAACTCTATAACGGCAAAGAACTTTCCTGGGACAGCCAAATTGTGTTGGTGCTTGCCGGATATGCCGAAAAGGCCTCACTGGATTATGTGGCAAAGCTGAAAAAACTGGCGCAGTCCCTGGGAGTGGAAATACGTTTTATCGGCGGCATCATAAGCGCCGCCCGGCAGTCGGATCCCAAACGTTATTCCCTGTGGGATGCCTACGCCTGTGCCGATTTAATAACTTATCCGAGCTTGTCCGAGGGATGGGGCAATCAGTTTATTGAGGCGGTGTTTGCCCGTCGTCCGCTGGCGGTCTTTGAATATCCGGTTTTCCTGAGCGATATTATCAACGAGGGTTATGAATATATTTCTCTGGGCAGAAAAACAGGTGCGGAAGATGAATTCAAGCTTTGCACGCTCAGCGAAAATGCGCTCAGAAGCGCATGTGACGCCACCATCGACTGGCTCACTTCTGAAAATACCCCCGCCCGACTTAAACGGAATTTCCTTATCGGCAGAAAAAATCATGACCTGCGCGTATTGCACGACTTCTTCAAGAAAAAACTTCCACTATATTCCCCAAAGGCTTTTGAAGAGACATTGACTTCTATTCCTTCCTCAACGCTATAATCACTCGCGCCTCTCCCCGAAACTGGAATAGGAGTAAAAGGATTCAGAATTAACATGAACGAAAAATTCAAAAATGGAGTCGAAAAAATCTGCGAAGCAGACCGAACGTCGGTCTCGTATTAAACTCAACCGGCAGTGCGGGGATGCTGGTCGCCGCAGGTGAAATGTATTAAGTTGCAACTCGCCAAAGTCTGACATGTCAATAACATTTTTTCTGAGCGTCAAAAATTTCCCCTTAAATGAATCTTGAACATGGCAATCCGATCTATATCTCTTAATGAGATAACCCGTTGAGGGCAGGACTATTCATAAATCCTACGTTTTTTGTGTTTTTTTTCCGTTATCACTATTGACACCGTTGCGTTATTGTTGTATTATTTAAATACAGTTTCAATACAGACTAAAAAGATGAGGCAAACGTGTTCAACCGCAATCGAGACCGTATAGATAAATATATCAATCGTCAGCTTATGGTACTGGAAAGAGGCAAAAAGCTACCATCGGTGAGAACGATCATGCAGGAATGTCAATCAAGTCAGTCTACCGTACAAGCGGTATTACGACAATACGAAGAAAAACAATTGATAATTTCAAGCAATCGCCGTGGTTATTTTAAGGCGGAGCGTACGTGTACTCCAGACCACATTGAAGAAATTGATCTTATTTATTGCACCACGGCACAAAATGAAGACCCGCTAATGAAATTCCATGGGGAATTTTCACATCTGCTAGGTCGTTTTTGCGGAGAAAAGTGGAGAAGTGTAAGAATGCATTTTTTTGAATCACATGCAGACTTGAACTCACTTCGCCAACTTGCCTGCAACACTCGCTGTCGTGCCTGTATTGTGGTAGCGACACCTAACAATGAGGTGGGTAAAATTCTGGAGGAATGTCATGTCGCCTACGTTAATGTTTTTCCTGAAATGGCACAGCCGGATCCATACTCGGTCAATATAGTTATAGACAATGAACAGGCTATAGATAAATCACTTGGGCATTTGATGAATCTTGGTCATCGACGCATCGCATATTTACACAATCTGCGTGAAAACGAATTCATCAGGGATTTAAGTATGCGCAAGGAAATATTTTATCGCCGTTCACTTGAACATGCGTTGCCACTCAATCCAGAATGGGTTCAATTTGGCGGATATGATTCCGATACATGTATCGACGCAATGGTAAAAATACTGTCTACTAATCCGCGTCCAACATCGGTTATTTGCTCCGATCATCACCTGCCTGCTATATATAGACTGTTAAATGATTATAAGATGATTCCCGGTCATGATTTCAGCGTAATGTCCACAGATAACCTGCCGATAGCTAGAATAATGAGTCCTCAGGCGACATCGCTTGACATCTCCCGGTCTCTAGCCGCCAGGCTTGCTATTGACGCGCTTGAAAAAACTTTGGCCGGCGTTCAGGTCGAGCATATGATGAGTATAGACAGTGAAGTTATTATCAGACAGTCAACCGGTCTGGCTCCGGTCGATAACATTAACTAATCACAATCTTTAAAAAAACACAAAAATATTAACAAAAGAAGGAATGAAATAGAATGAACGCACAAGAACAACAGCATACCATCAGAAACCAATCAATGCTTTTCACTCTTATCGAACTCCTCGTGGTGATCGCCATCATTGCGATTCTTGCTGCACTGCTGCTTCCGGCGCTGAATCGGGCTCGAGATACGGCGAAAAGCATTTCATGCACCAATAACCTCAAAAATCAGGGAATTGCTTATACCTCTTACGCCAATGACAACAATGACTTTTTACCGCTGGCGGAAAGTTTTGACAATGGAGGATCCGGTAATTACTGCAATTACATAAGTACTTCAGTCGGTTCAAAAACTTTACTCTACAGTTTCTTTTGCCTAATGAAGCCAGTGTTAAAATGGAATGCGGCAGGATATTATACCGTAGCCGGGGCAAATGGACATTTGACCGATTTGCGATTATTGTCCTGCCCATCAGATACTAAGTATGTCTATGGAAAGAGTTATTCTGCGGCAAAACTACCCGCAGGATCTGTAAATATCAGTTACAGCTATCGCGGCGTAAGCAATCCTCCGGCCGGCGCAAATTTTAAATATGGCAACTTTGGCGGTCCGGATCGTATTTTTCAAAGCGTCCGTGCGGTGTTTGCAGATCGCATTGTTGGAAGTGCCACTCCTAGTCATTGGCCTCAATACAATGTCGCCTTTTCCGATGGAGCGGTCAGTACAATCCGTGGCAATGATCAGGTTTTAGCCTGGGGTAAAAGTTGGAAGCGCAGTAGTATTTGGAAATATTTTGATAGCTTAAGATGAGGTGTTTCATGTCTGTTTTTGGTAAATTGAATTTTTTGCAGTATATATTAATGGTATTAATGCTGGCGGGAAACCTGATGTACGCCGGAAATTATGGGGAATGGAATTCATCTTGTATCGGAGGCGGCGGCTATCTGCTCAACACCGTCATATGCCCGGCAAATCCGAATATAGTCTATTGCAACAGCGATGTCGGCGGGTTGTTTCGCAGCGACGATGGCGGGCATAACTGGAGAATGATACACGGAACAACTAAGCCACCGCTTTATAACGTCCGCTCCATAGATATCGACCCGCGTAATCCTGATATTATCCTTGCCGCCGTAGGGCAGCAGTGGGAACCTAAACGCGGCATCTACCGCAGTATTGACGGCGGACGCAACTGGACAAAAGTATGTTCGGCGCAGTTTGACGGAAACGGTAGCTTCAGAGCCTGTGGGCAGGTTATCGCCCGCGACCCCGGGGATGCGGATAAGATATACGCGGCATCATCCATCGATGGGGTTTTCGCAAGCTATGACAACGGGAAAACATGGAAGTCTCTTGGTGGAATCAAGGGACATGGCGTCAGCGATTTAAAAATAGATGCGCAGAATACATCGCGTCTGTGGCTGTGTACCCAGCCCGGCAATATAAATCACCCCGAGCAAAAACGAAAAATCACTCTGAACGGCGGACTTTTTCGCTCTGATGACAACGGTCTCACATGGGAAAAACTCATGGACGATTCACCTGTGGAAATGCTTCAGGCGGAATGGGATTCAAACCTTATATATGGTATCTTCAAACGCCGTTATCCGGCGGTGAGCTCCGATGGCGGTAAAAATTGGACTCCACTCAGGAACGGTCTGAAAATAGCAAAAGACTCTGATAAGGTGAAGCCATCGGATCACACATACTATTTGGCTTTGGGGAAAGGTCCTGATTTTATAGTAATCGGCTCTGGAGCCGGTGATTTCTATCGCCTTGAGCGAAACTCAGACACCTGGAACAAGCTGGAATCGGCACCTCATCAGGGGAATTGGTTTCTGCGTCGCCGTCCGGGTAAATGGGATCATTTCGGACGCGCCACTTCCTCTATTACCATTGATCCGACAAATCCACAACGTTGGTTCTTTACCGACTGGTATGCAGTGTACCGCACCGATGACGGGGGTAAAAACTGGTACTTGTTTATTGATGGCATTGAAATGACGGTGATACATTCGCTTATTGTCGATCCCGGCAATCCAGAGCGAATAATTTTGGGCATGGCGGACAATCTTCCACTCATATCTAATGACGGTGGAAAATCTTTTCAACAATGCAACAAGGGAACAGGGAATACAAAATGCATTGCTATTCCGAATTGCAATCCAGATATATTATACGCAACCGGACCTAAAAATTGGAGTTGGGCGGCAAACGCCCTTAGAGTAAGTCATGACGGCGGACAAAACTGGGCGCTTCTTCCCGCGAAAGGACTTGGGAATATGGAATCCGCGGCAATATGCACGGTCGCGGTATCTCCTGTCAATCCGCTTGAACTTTATGTTGGACGCAGCGGCTCTGTCAAAGCAGGACAAGGAGGTGTTTATCGCAGTGATGACGGCGGCAAAAATTTCACCTGGGACAGTGATGGTTTTTCTGGCGAAGATTCCTATTTCCCTTCTTCTATATGGCACTCCGGACGTGAAATCGCAATCAGTGCGGACGGACGCAATATGGTTGCGATAAGTAAAAGCAAACCGGGAATCTACCATCGCAGGAATAAAGAGAAATGGCAAAAGGTATCCGTCCCTGTTCCAGGTATGCACTATGACCTGACTTCCGCCCCCTGTCAGCCGGAACGTTTCTATCTGGCATCAGGTAATTCAGGATTATATCGCAGCGACGATGGCGGAGCAAGCTGGGTGCGTATTTTGGCAGGAGACGCCAGGTCTGTTACCTGCGATCCATTTGTACCGGAGCGAATTGCGGTCGCACTGAACTCACAGGAAAAGATTTTTTACAGCGAAGACGGTGGTGATTCGTGGATGGAACTTGACTCTGGACTCCCTAACAGACGTGGGCTTAAGTTGTGTTTTAGTGGTAATACGCTACTGGCGGGTTCTGATGGCAATGGTGTATTTTATATGAATCTGCCTATCAGTAATAAAGGATCAAAAAAATGAATCGTAACGTACGCCTGTCTTTGCAAATAACCTGCATAATTCTGTTTTTTGTGGAAACAGGACTGTATGCCGAAACTATTAAGTCGCTACGTCTGTCCAATTCTGAAATAGAACTTGAGATCGTTCCGCGCCTGAGCGGAAGAGTTGTTGCTCTGCGCCGACCGGGTGGCGATAATTTGCTCTATGTTAATCCCACTGACTTACAAGGCATTGATGAATCGGCAATACCACGTTTACAACCGGACAAAAGCTCTTTTCGTAAATTTTACGGACACATAATATGGCTGAGTCCGCAAACCGACTGGTGGCGTCAACAGTCAATTGACCCCAAAGCTAAGCGTAAGGGTGAAATGTGGCCGCCTGATCCGTGGATGGAGTTTGATCATTTCAGTATTGTACGACAAAGCACTAATGAATTGGTTCTGAAAGGCACACACAGTCCTATCTCTGGAGTTACGCTTACGAAAACCTTTAAACTTGAACCGAATGCTTCGGTAATTCTGACGGTAAAGGTACGCAATACTGGAAAGAAATCAGTCAGTTGGGGTATCTGGTCTAATACCCGGGTTCCAGCATCCGCCAGAGTATATGTCCCGGTCAACCCGGCAAGGCAGATGCGCTATGAACTAAATTCGTGGAACCCCCTCCATGAACGTCTGATTGAGTACGATTTCAATGCCGGATTCTTTTATTTTGTCAAACCGGAAAGATTCCCGGCTAAAGTAAACGTATTCAAGGGCAAGGTCGGACTTACGCCGTCTGTCCCCCTGATCGCCGCGTTCATTGGTTCTGATGTATTACTTAAAACGTGTCATATGGCGCCTAAGAGCCTAATCGCGCCCGGACATTTCCCCATTGAAATATACAGCGAGATAAACAGAAACCCGACGGAGTCAGTTACCGAACTGGAATTTCATGGAGAGTATTCCACGATCGCTCCGGGCGAAGAAATAACATTCGGTGAGCGCTGGCAATTGCTTTCTGCGCGACAATTGCCGGATACTCCATCCGCACATACAAATTTCCTGCAAGACCAGTAGAAATGGATTATTACCTATTTCATAGAACTTCCTATTGAAAAAACATCCCGGTAATTTTAAATTAAATCGAAATATATTATAATTTAAAAATATCAATAACAAGAGTCCATGGTGTAATGAAGAATATTGACAAAAGCAAAAGGACAACAGGAACTCAAAAAAGAAAAAACTCAAGACCAAACGGGTGGCTGACTACAGACGAAGTCGATTACGATAAAAATAACGGTCAGTTGAAATCAGTATTTGCCGTGGGTTCTCAAAAAGCAGCGGAAAAATTGAAAAGACAAGTAGAAAAAACCCATGATGCGCTGCCAAAGTCCACTGATATTTCCGTGATCTCTCCTGAAAACTATGCTTTGCTGCAACAGTTAGCCGATATGGGCGTCATCACGATCAATACTGATAATATGACGAAACTGTTTGAGACCGAAAACGTCATTCCCCAGCCACCGTCTCTCTTGGAACGACGGCTTGCCTTAAGCCGTCCGGCTCTTGGCATGGCGGAACGTCAACTAAAAATGGCATCAGTTTTACAAGCGGGAGGATTTACAGCGGAAGCTGCCGCTCCGGCTAAACAGTCTATACAGATGGCTGGATTGGCAATTTATTTTCATATTGCCAGAAATCTACCGCAAAAAGCGCCGGACAAACTCTGCGCCGGAATGGTAAAAGACATTAGCGAATCAGGAAGATTAAATCGTCAAAGTCTTTTACTGCTACAGACTTGTCTGCCGGAGATGCTTGACATAGGCGGTACAACAGTAGAAGATGCAAGTGAATTCTTCACAACTGTTACTGAATTCGTCAACTGCCAGGTGCTGAATTGAAATCAACGACAAAAAAAGAACTGAAATATGAAAAAAATTACACTTGGGACATACAAAAAAGACCAATACTATCCCAAAATAGTCAAGGCGACGGCTGAACTGTTAAAGGACTCAGAGGAGGTTTCTCCGCTAAAAATTATGATAAAGATGGGAAATGTTACTCCTCAGGGATATGACGCATGGAGACGTGGACAGGTTCCTTACCTTGAAAAAGTTTTCCAGGGAAACCTGTCCAAGGCTTGTCGCAGCCTGCGAATTATTACCTACCATGTCCATGACCTTAACATGACGCCAACTCATCATACTTATCGCCAAATCAACGGAAAGAAAAAATTACGCTTCACCAAATCTAATCATGAGAATATGGAAAATTTGTATTCCACTCATTATCGCAGGAATCGATCTCAAGAAAAAAAGCAAGCTGCGATTGAACACAGCATTAATGAATTTGATGAATAACTTCAGTAATCAGTACCGACACTGCATCCGCCAACAAGCACAAGCATCGTAAACAAAGTAATATTGATAAAGCCTCGTTTCATTACCAAACCCTCTCGAATACCTCTTTACGATACTTGCAAAATATTGCCACGGCGGATGCCTAAACGCCAATGTTTATTTACAGAACTCAGCCTTAAGGAAATCGAGGTCAAGTTCAGGATATACCGGAAAGTTATCCAACAATGCCGCGCAACGCTTACGCGCTTCTACTGCAGCGGTTTCGCAAGTCGTATACTTGGCTTTGCTGAAACTGCCGGCGTTGGCTCCGGATGTAATCGTGTCCGGACGGGTGTTTTCCAACACCAGTTTCACAATGGACGCAATTTCTTTCATCTGTTCAAGCCCCATGCCCAGGGTCGTAACCGCGGGCGTGCCTATTCTAAGACCGCTGGTATACCACGGACCGTTGGGATCATTCGGCAGAGAGTTACGATTCAAAGTAATGCCGCAGTCACGTAACGCGCTTTCAGCCTGACGCCCAGTAAGATCAAAGCCTCTTACGTCTATAAGCATGAGATGGTTATCGGTACCGCCGGTAGCAATGGTCATACCCGCGTCAATGAACAATTGTGCCAGCGCCGAAGAGTTTTCGACGATTTTCGCGGCGTAAGTGGCGAATTCAGGTTTATTCGCTTCCACAAAAGCAATGGCCTTGGCGGCGATGACATGCGGCAACGGACCGCCGATAACCAGCGGACAACCTTTATCCACCGATTCCGCGAATTCCTTTTTGCATAGGATGATACCGCCGCGCGGACCGCGCAAGGTCTTATGCGTGGTCGAAGTTACAATATCAGCATATGGCACCGGATTATATTCTCCGGTAAATACTTTACCAGCTACCAATCCGGCGAAATGAGCCATATCCACCATCAGCACGGCGCCGACGGCATCGGCGATCTCACGCATTCTTCTGAAATTTATTTTACGCGGATAAGCGCTGTATCCGGCAAGGAGTATTAACGGTTTGAGCTCCTTTGCCTGAGCTTCAAGCGCATCGTAATCCAGCAAGCCATCCTTGCCGACGCCATAATTACAGGCATCAAACATCTGTGCGGACACATTAAAACGGTAGCCATGAGTGAGGTGTCCGCCGCTATAATAGTCCATTCCCAGCAGTTTCTGATTGCCGACGATGGCGCGTAATTTATTCCAGTCCTCGCGACTCATCTTGGACGGATTGACACCACCAAGTTTTTCCAGCTCAGGATTCTGTACTCTTTCATTAAGGATCGCCCAGTAGGCGATCATGTTGGCATCGGCGCCACTGTGGGGCTGGACATAGGCGTGTTCCGCGCCGAAAAGTTTGCATGCCTGCTCACAGGCGAAACTTTCAATCGCGTCCACATTGTCGCAACCTGCATAAAAACGATGCTGCGGAAAACCTTCGGCATACTTATCCGTAAGCAGATTGCCCATGGCAAGCTGAGTTGCCAGTGAACAATAATTTTCGCTGGCAATAAGTTTCAAACTGTTACGCTGTGCTTCAAGCTCGCGCACTACCGAATCCGGTATCTCCAGAGCGACCGCGGCGGCGGATGACAGATTGGCGAGATACGCGGCGAACTCGGTATTAACCGATTCCGGCGAGGTACTTTGTAAATACTTTTTCAAGGCGTTCATAACGACCTCCTAATTCAGTTGTTAAAATTAAAAAACACAAATTAAAGGCCGGAATGCCCAAGCGCGCGAAAATCTTTCCGGAAAACTCCCCGGCGGTTAGTTCCGCCAAAGCGCCAGTCGTATTTACTGCATATACTATACGCCCCTTTTCCTCTACTGGCAAACGCCGCCAACGTCAATGATGAAAGTTTTTTATTATGTAAATTGAAAAACTAAATGCACACCCTAAAAAAGACCTATGTGCATTTAGTCCTACAAAGACCAGGGGGTGCATTAACT
>JAFGXT010000362.1 GCA_016936495.1 Victivallales bacterium | reverse complement strand
CTTTGATTTTTAGTCGAGCAGTGAAAGTTCAGCCTCGCAAACCTGCGTCCGAAGAGGGGTCAGGGACTTGCGCCCAGCAGCACTAGTCGGCAAAGGCATCGGCTTGGCTGAATATGAATTTACCATAAGTGATTCAGGAATATATTGTTTTTGGGGGAAAGCGATGGGGGGCGATCCTCATAGTAATTCTTTTATTGTTACGGTTGACGAAGAACAACCTGTAATCTGGGAAATTCCGGTAAAAAAAGACGGAATTACCGCCTGGTTTAAAATTAAGAGCTTCACGAATGCTACTGGCGAATTCAAACTTAAATCGGGTCAACATAAACTTGTTATTAAAAGCCGTGAAGCCGGTGCAAGGCTTGAAGCAATTTTTATCGGAAAGAAGGAAATAAGCCCGGAAAACAGTCAGTCCAGGTAATAGTATCGGGTATAATAATTCTTCTAGCAAGTTTACAGTTATAATATTGCGACCCGACTATACATTTAAAAAAGAGCAATTGCAGGGAGAGCTCCTGGATACCGGGAGCTTTGAAGCTATAGTGCCGGTACAGTCTACAAAACATACAAATCTGGTCTGTTGAAATGATTATTGGAGTTTATCGCTCGTCTATTGAAAGATGTGTTATCAGTCTTCCTTTGGAAGAGCGTCAACACCCACTTTGTGATTAAGTAAATTTTTTTAAAATTAAGGAGTTGTAAGGAAATTAATTTGACAAGATGCGTGAATTATCCCTCAAATCGTTCCAGGAGAAACGCACAGATGTAAAGGTTATTTATGAACGGCTCCTAAGAAAATATCAATCATACTCACATTGTACCTGCCTTCGTTGCTTCGTACGTTTTCAATGTATAATGAAGTTTTTTTGAAAAAAAATGTGATTTTTATTGAACCATCGTTGCTTTACGGTTGTCTTACATTCTGTAAACGGCTATGTTTAGCGATCTGGGTTTATAAAAATTAATTTGCAACGGAAAAATATTATGAGTTTTCTTAAGATTCATTTTCTCTGGCATCTGTTATGGGTGATTCCTTTCATCAGTCTGTTGTACTATCATGCCGCTCTCAGGCGCAAAAAAACACTACGGATGATCCTGGGCAAAAGAGCGACCGATCCAGAATATATAAGTGTCTCACGTTATGCACGATACCTGAAATTTATGCTGTTGCTGACCGGAGTAGCCATGCTCATACTGGCGGCGGCGCGTCCTTACTGGGGACAGATGATCGCCCCGTATTCCGGGCGCGGACGCGATTTGATAGTCATTTTTGACGTGTCCAAAAGTATGCTTGCCGAAGACGTACAGCCCTCGCGGTTGGAACATGCCAAATGGTTTGTGCGCAGACTGGTGGACGATTGTCCCGGAGACCGTTTCGGACTTATAGCGTTTTCCGGAACCTCCTTCCTGGAGTGTCCGTTGACTACTGACCGGACAAGTTTTTTTCAGTATTTGAATGAGCTGGATACCAGCAGTATACCCGTTGGCGGCACCAATGTTCAGGCGGCGCTGGAGACCGCGTTGAAGGCTTTTGATGCGGCTGAGACCGGACATCGCGCCGTAATACTCATAACCGACGGAGACGAGCTGGACGGCGATAGTAGACAAGTCATAGATGAACTTAAGAAAAAGCATATACCCGTACTTGCCGTGGGCATTGGCGATCCGATGAAGCCCGGTCTTATACCTATAAAAAATCCCGATGGGACATCCAGTTTTATGAAGGATTCCAGTGGGGAGATCGTTAAAACCCGGTTGAATGAAAAGCCGCTGATCGAACTGGCGCAAGCGACTGGTGGTTGTTATGCGCGCTCCACCGCGGCAAACATCAATATAGACAGGGTATTGCGCAGAGTTCAAAGTCTGGCGCCGAAGGAACTTGACGAAGGCATGAAAACCAGACCGATCGAACGTTTTTACTATCCCCTGACCGCGGGTCTGATACTGTTGCTTATGTGGTTTTGCATATCAGAAAGGAAAGAAACAAAGGTGAATAATAAATTGAATACATCTATTTCCCCAAAGCTCATGTTACTGTTGCTGCTGTTGTCCGGAACCGCGCTCATGGCAGATACCGGACAGAATGGCAAGGACAAACAGTTGCCGCCTCCCTTGACTGCGGAAAATGACAAGACAGCGAAGCCATCGGCGCTGGATGCCGCCGCGCATATCGACGACCCGGTGAAACTTTACAATCTGGCGCTGGAAATGCAACGACAGAACTCGCCCGAAGCAGGTGAAATGTATCGCCGTGCCATAAATATGGCAACAAAGAATCGGCAGGTGCAATCAGCTTCGTATCAGAATATGGGCGTGATCCAGCACGAAAAGGCACGCGGTAAAATACAGGAGAGCATGAAACTCGTAGAACAGCAGAACCTTGATGGCGCACTCAAAGGTTTGGATGCGGTTAAGAAAGAATTGACGGTGGCGGAAGACTTGTACGTCGAAGCGATGGTAGCGGCGGAAGAACAGGAATCGGGGAGAAAATCATCAACTGCCCAGGAAGGCACTCCCGGAACTGATATTCCCGCGCCTGAGAATGTTTCTCATGGCAGTATCGCCATGAATCAGCAAAAACTTCTCCTCGATAGATCCATGGTTGAAGAACTTAAAAAGAAAATAGAAGAGCTTAAGAAAAAACAGCAGGAAGCTCAGAAAAAAATCCAGAAGGCTAAGCAGGAGCAACAAAAACAGAATCAGGATAAGCCGCAACAGGATAAACAAGAGCAAAAACAGGACAAGCAGCAGAATCAGCAGGATAAACAAGAGCAGAATCAGCAGGACAAGCAAGATCAGGCTAAGCCGCAGCAGAATCAGAATCAGGCGGAGCAATCTCGTAAAGATGCTCAGCAGGCAGTTGAAGATCTCAAACAATCCGCAGAGGAACTGAAGCAGGAAAACTTGCAGAAATCGGCACAAGACGCCGCCGATGAACTCAAGAAAGCTGAACAGGCTCAACAGAAAGATCAAGGGAAAAAAGCCGAAGAGCATTTAGAAAATGCTTTGGAAAAACTGCGTCAGGCTCAACAGAAAAATCAGGAACAACAGGATAAGCAGAATCAGGAAAATAAGGAAAAGTCTGAAAAACAGGACGATAAAAAAGACGACGCAAAACAAAAAGAGGGTCAGACCTCAGCCGCGGATAAGCAGGATAAACCCTTGCCGCAACCGCAGCAACAACAGCAGAAACAAGCAGCGGAAGCTGCCGCTAAAGAACAGGATGAAAAAATTGATAAACAGCAGGCGGAAGCCCTGTTGCGGGCAATGGCGGATCAGGAGAAAAACCTCCGTGACGCCCTGAAAGAAAATATGAAACGAAATTATCGTCATAAACCAGTGGAAAAAGATTGGTAAAGCGGTATTTTAACTCAAAACAGAATTCTATAGCATGGCAGGGTGGAAAGTGAGAATAAAGATATGTGCAATATTATTAGCACTCGGTTTTGCGGTAAATATATTTGCTGAACTGAGCTACAGTCTTAAACCTGGGGTAGGAGAGATAGTCCGGGGCGAACCAGTACAACTTTATCTTACCAATACCGCCGGAGATGCCCCGGTTCTGGAAGACTTTCCAGAGATACCGGGCATAAGATGGTTGTCCCGCAACCCCGGTTCGTCTGTGTACCGCACTATGCGTGAAGTTCACAATTCCCATATTTATACCTTTATCGTGGATAAAAGCGGCGAGGTGATCATCCCCGAGCTGAAAATCAAGGCTGGCACAAATACGGCGGTCATCAAAGATCTGAAACTTACAGTGGCTGATCGCCGGTTTACGGTAGCGTCGGGCGCAAACTCCGTTGCGGACAAATCCCTTGATGAACTGATTTTCGCTAAAATAAGTATGCCCGTCAAAAGACAGTTCTATTATGTCGGCGAAGATATACCTATGCAGATAAAAGTATATGCCGCTGTTAATCTCAACTTTTCTCCCTCATGGCCGCAAATAGAAATAGATAACGCTGTAATCAAGGATTTCAGCGCGGTTAATCAGGAAAATCGTAATTTCCGTTCAGTACGCCGCAGCGTGGAGAAAATCGAAGGAGTTGATTATTATGTGTATCTGTTTGACACCTCGTTCCGTCCGCTCGCACGCGGCACTATTTCCGGTACGATAAATGTAAACTCGGAAATCAGAGTACCCGAAGATAGACGGCGTGATGATGCCGATGGTTTTGCTTCGATGTTCTTTGGCAGATCCAGAACCAGAAGCATCTCCCATCCTCTGAAGCTGGAAATGCCCCCGCTGGAAATAATGCCCTTGCCTCCTTTCCCGACAGATAGTCATTATTTGGGGTTGGTGGGCAACTGGCACCTGAGCACATCGCTCAAAGGAGACAAAATAAAGGTAGGCGAGACCACCACTTTGACGCTCAAGGTCAAAGGTCCCGGCTCGCTGGAGACCCTTGAAGTGCCCAAACTGGAAATCCCCGGATTCAGGGTCTACCCCCCTGCAATAGATAAAAAGACCGATCCGGTCTCAGGCCACAGCCATGCCGAAGTCAGTTACGTCATGATCGCCACCAGCGAGGGCGTGAACAAGGTGGATGTGTCATTCTCGTTTTTCAGCACTATAAGCGATTCCTATAAGGCGTCCGGCGTAAACAGTTCCATACTGGTGGAGAAGTCCGACAGCCTGACGCCAGCGGGAGACGTTTTTGTCGGCGAGACCGAGACTTACGCGCCGGAAAAACGCACCTTTAATCCCGGGATACTCTATTTGAGGCGGCATCCTGCTGGTGAAATATCCCTGCCGCTTACCTCAAATCATAAATTTGCCTACTGGATACTGGGAGTGTTCGGACCTCTGAGCATCCTTATTTCCTGGCTGATAACCCGTCGCAGACGTCAACTGGCCAATGATCCGCTCCTGCGTCGTCGCCGGGACGCCATTGCCGCCAGGGGCTCTATAATCAGACGGTTGCGCAAGACTCCTGCGGAAAGTATCGACCAGATAATACAGCAGCAGGTAGTGCCTTTTGTCAATGATATGTTGTCGCTGCCGCCCGGAACTTCCGCTTCTGAACTGGCGGAAAAAGTGGAGGATAATGATATGCGCGAATGTCTTAAAAATTCAGGAGAAGCAAGCTATATGCCTGGTAGCGGCAGTATGGATAAACATGAGTTAAAAGAATGTGTAATCAAAGCGGTCAAACGCTTTTCAATAATATTACTGCTGTTGACGTTGAGCTTCAGCACCGATGTCGCCGCAAATGAAGCTATACGCCCGCCGATGGCTAAGGACGCTGCCACGCCGGTATCCATCGCTGCACCTGTAACCTCCGCCGAAGAAGCCATGAACGCTTATGATAACGGCGATTTCGCCCGCGCCCGCGAATATTATATGAAACAGATTGACTTCAGAGCTCCAGATCCCGCACTGCTTTTTAATTTAGGCAACTGTCTGTGTCAGGAAAAGGACTACGCCCTCGCGCTGGTCTGCTATGAACGCGCTCATCGGCTCGCCCCTGGCGATTCTGATATTCGTGAAAACCTTAACTATGTCAGACGCAAATTGTTTCTACCGGAAGTCGGCACTATAGACAATCCGCTTGATTTGCTTTATAACCTTATCAATACCATTCGTCCTGACCAGTGGCTGCTGGTGGCGGCGTTATGCTGGTTCATGTTCTGTTTGACTATGTCGATGCGACAACTCATCCGGGGTGCGAGAAGACCTTTGCGGGTGGTCTTTTTTCTG
>JAFGXT010000361.1 GCA_016936495.1 Victivallales bacterium | reverse complement strand
TCCTTATACAGCAGTCGATCTGGGGGACTTCTGGAGACGCTGGCATATCAGTTTGTCATCATGGTTCAAAGACTATGTCTATATCCCCCTGGGCGGCAACCGTGGATTCAAATACAGCGTTTACTGGAATGTTTTCCTGACAATGCTCATTTCCGGATTCTGGCATGGAGCTGCATGGACTTTTATTATCTGGGGCGCACTCAACGGCCTGGGGCGATTGGCGACTATGAAAATTGACAAAAGTGATTTTTACTGTAATAAAATTCCAAAGATCATCAAACAAATCTTAATATTTAACTTCATTTGTATTACCTGGGTGTTTTTCCGTGCCGAAACAGTAAATAAATCCCTCCTTATTCTAAAACGGATATTTACCGGTGCAACGAATGCCGGCAGCACTGGAACTGCATTTTCAACTATGTTTCAGAATATCCCAATAATCATGTTTTTACTGGTAATGACAATGTGGGTTTATCAATTGACTTTTAACTCCAGCTTAAAACGTTTCCTCGAAACGCGCTCCATGCGTATCGCGAGTATTATTGCAATAACAATACTTATACTGATTTTTGCAACAAGCGCGAACAAACAATTTATTTATTTTCAATTTTAGGAATTAGACATTATGCACAAAATAAAAAAGAAAAAACGTGATCCATTCAGTTCAAACGCAGTAAGACTTTCCAATAAAGAAATTCTTGTCACCGCAATTTTTACAATTGTTATTGTACTATTTGCCATTCCATGTATTTGGTCAAAAATGGAGAAAATAGATACCAGCGGGCAATTCAGGATTGCGACCAAATATCGTGCCGACTATTGGCTTTATCAACACTGGGTAGATCATGCCGTGAAAAAACATCCCGTGCTTTTCCTTGGAGACTCAGTTGTCTGGGGGATGTATGTCGATAATAACAATACTATCCCGGCAAAAATCAATAAGGCTTTAGGTAAAGATGTCGTTGCAAACCTCGCAATCGATGGACTGCACAGCATTGCGGCAAAAGGACTGCTTGAAAACTATGCTTCCTCAATAGAAAATAAAAAGGTTATATTACATTATAATCCGCTTTGGATGCAAAGCAGAATCACTGACTTAAGCTATACACCGGTTGAAAAGACAATATCTCTTGATGATGACGAAGCTGATAATCGCAACAGAGAACCGCAAATAAATCATCCCCGATTGATTCCACAGTTTTCTTATGAGATAACTGCATATAATAAAAAATTCAGTGAGCGAGCAGGAGTTTTGCGCGAACGTTATATCCCATTCTTTGCGCTTCAAAACCATCTTAGATTAACTTTTTTTGATAATGATGACTTTAATCAGTGGATAATTGATCATCCGCATGAGAATCCGTTATCAAAAATATCCTTGAAAGTCGATGCCTGCGAACGCAACAAAAATAAAAATCGGACTCTTGACTGGAGAGCAAGCGGTATAACAAAACAAAACTGGCAATGGCTTGAGCTGGAAGATTCTTTGCAGTGGAAGGCATTTCAACAAATCATAGAATTGTTAAGAAAACGCAATAACGAATTATGTGTGATGATTGGACCAATAAATCCATATATACTGACACCGGAAAGCCTGAAGCTGTATCGCGATTTACAGAAAAAAATTTGCCTATGGCTCAAGTCCCAAAAAATAGAATATGTCCTGATAAATGATATGCCTTCAACAATGTACGCTGATGCCAGCCACCCTCTGGCAAAGGGATATGATTTGATAACCAAACAGCTTTTACAGGAAAAAATATTAAAAGACTATCAGAAAAAATAAACGTCATTAATGACTTAATTAACTTGACTGTATGCGTGAATTATCCCAAAATGATTTGAGTCAGAAATGTACAGAGGTAAGGTTTGTTTTTCCCCTTCCTTGTAAGTGGCAGCCGTACTGCCAAATTCTGTGACGGGTTTGGCTCCGCAGTCAGTCGTAATTCGATGAGTTATAAGTACGGCATTGCCTCTGTCAACGTAGAGAAGTTTACCTTAAATGCTTTTCGACAATATTCAAAAAATTCAAGATGACTTGAGGAGATATATCGTTAAGCCAAACGGCATTTATTTCTACTGTTGGAAGTGTATTGGCATCCTCTATAGCGATGAATTTCACCCCATGGGGAGCCAGGTGGCTGCTGGATTGCGGTACCAGAGCAACTCCCAGTCCAGCTTCCACCAAAGCCAACGTGGTCTGTTTGGAAACCGCGTCCTGCACGACCCTGGGTCTGAAGCCGTAGGTCTCAAACGCTTCGGTGATGCAATTGAACAATGCTGGATTAAGCGAACGCGGAAACATGATGAATTTCTCGTTCTTAAGTTGTAGCGGACTAATGGTCTCATATTCACATAGAGGATGACTTTCAGGCAAAGCCAGAAGATATTTTTCAGTCCATAGACGGCGCTGTTGAAACGCTCCCAAGTCGTAACCGAAAGGACGCATGATACCCAGATGAATCTGGCGCATGTTCAGGGCTTCAATCTGTTCCGCGGTCTCAAGTTCCAGAAGCGACAGTTTCACTTCCGGATAAGTGTCGATAAACTCTCTTACCGTCGCAGACAGAAAAGTATTGATTGCCGGTTCATTAAAACCCAGTGAGAGTGCGCCGCGGGCGCCAGTGGATAATTCCCGCATCGCCCGGCGCGATACTTCTGCACGTTTCAGAATATCCCGGGAGTCTTCCAGAAAAATCTTTCCGGCGGAAGTCAGTTCCACCTTCCTGCTACTGCGAGTAAAAAGTTTTACTTCCAGCTCATCTTCCAGTTTCATGATCTGTTGGCTTAAAGGAGGTTGTGCCATATGCAAACGTTGTGCTGCCCGCCCAAAATGAAGTTCTTCCGCTACTGCCACAAAGTAACGTAAATGCATGAGTTCCATATCGATATCCTCCAAATGTTTATTGATATTTTATATATATCAATAAAGTACATTGGGACTATTGAAATATCAAGCGGAGGTTTTATAATCATTAGTATAAACTTAAATATCAAGGACTTAAAATGATCACTCAGAATGTTGTTGAAAATATTATGTTTGAAGCTATGCGTCTGGCCGCAACGCAGATGCCGCCGGATGTGAGATCGGCATTGGAAAGTGCTGTGGATGAAGAAAGTGAAGAGATAGCCAAAGCTCACTTGGTATCCTGCCTGAAGAACGCAGAGTTGTCGGAAAGCGGTAAGGGCTTGGTTTGCGGGGACACGGGGTTCCCTTTGTATTTTGTTAAAATCGGTACGAATGTGAATATAGAAGGCGGAGTTCCTGCGATTTATCGCGCGGCGCAGGCGGCGACCCGACGAGCCACCGCGGAGGCATATCTGCGTCCGACCATGGTTGATCCTATATCCAGGGCAAATCCGGGGGACAATATCGGACCGGGCATGCCCAAAGTGGAAATAATATTTACTGATACGCCCTGCGGACTTGATATTATTGCCGCGCCTAAGGGAGGAGGATCGGAAATTTTCGGTACTTTTTACCGTATGCTATTCCCCTCTGATGGTCTGGCTGGGATTAAAAAATTCGTCATTGAGTGTATCAAGGATTCGTGTTACGCGGGGAAAATATGTCCTCCGGCAATCGTGGGCGTAGGTATCGGCGGCACGGCAGACCTGTGCATGAAACTTGCCAAAGAAGCGGCGCTATTACGTCCGGTGGGAACCGTGAACTCAGATCCGCGTATGGCTGAACTTGAGAGGGAACTGCATGATGCGGCGCGTCAACTGGGCATTGGCCCGATGGGGTCTAGGGGCATCAACTGCGTGATGGGCTTACATATTGCCGGGGCGGTAACGCATACCGCGGCACTACCGGTGGCGTTCAACGCGCAATGTCTGATCGGCAGGCGCTGGCGCAGCATAATCGACGAATCGGGTGAAGTTATATTCAGCGGCGATGTTAGCGGCTGGAAGGAGTTTTAATCATGAACATCAGAAATATCAAACTGCCATTGAGTCCGGAAGATGCGGAAAGTCTTAAGCTTGGTGAAATAGTTTCGGTCAGCGGCATGATTTTCACCGGACGCAGCCGTTTTCATATCCGCGCGATCGAGAACGACATATATCCGACGATAAATTACCATGACATCAATTGCTTTTTCCATGTCGGTCCGGTGATGAAGAAAGAAAATGATGACTGGGAAGTGGTCAGTATTGAGCCGACCTCAAGTATCCGTTTCGAGCGCTACGGCGCCGATGTGGTGCGCAAATTTAAATTACGTACCCTGATCGGTAAAACGACAATGGGGCCACGTACCGCTGCCGCGCTCAAAGAGGTAGGCGGGGTTTATCTAAGTAAAATCGGCGTATGTGGCAATCAGTTGAAAGCGCAGGTGAGCAAGGTGCATGAAGTTTATTTTTTGGACGAACTGGGAAAGACCGAGGCGACCTGGGTAATGGAAGTTGAAAATTTTGGTCCGTTTTTTGTAGCCATTGATGCTCATGGCAACAATTATTTTGAAAACCTCGACCAATCGGCATCTAACAAACTTCCTGAAATAGAAGCGGCGCTGGGGATTCCGGCTGGATATGATTTTACGATAGTCAATGGGAGTACTGAAAATGCCTGAGACGATTAAATACCTCTCAGTATGTGGAATGCTGGGTTATGGCTTTCCAGCGGATGGGCTCGACCGGGCGTGCAATGAGGAACTTTCTTTTATCGGTGTCGATAGCGGTTCTACTGATCCCGGCCCATACTATCTGGGTAGCGGTAAAGGTTTTGTAAAACCCATGCAGATACGCCGTGACCTTGAACTGGCGTTGCTGGCAGCCCGTCAAAAAAACATTCCGCTTATTATCGGTAGTGCCGGAGGTTCAGGAGCCAGACCTCATGTCGATGCCTTTGTTGAAATTCTCAAAGAAATAGCAGAAAACCACAGTCTGAAGTTTAAACTGGCAGTGATTTACGCGGATATGGACAAAGAACTTATCCGGCAGGCTCTGGCGGAAAAACGCATCTATCCCTGTGGTCCGGCGCCACAACTGAAGCCGGATACTATTGATAAACTCAGCAATCCGGTTGCGCAATTTGGCGTGGAACCGATTATAGAAGCACTCAAAGGCGGAGCGGATGTGATTGTTGCCGGACGCTGTTGTGACACCGCCATATTTGCGGCCTATCCAATTTGGAAAGGCTACGATCCAGGACTGGCAATGCACTGCGCCAAGATTGCTGAATGCGGCGCACTCTGCGCGGTTCCGGTAGGCGCAAACGATTCCTTGTTCTGTACCATCGCGCCGGATTATTTCGTGGTTGAACCGGTCAATCCCGAGCGGATATGCACGCCGGAATCCGTGGCAGCGCATTCGCTGTACGAACAACCCAATCCAGAATGCTTTTTTGAACCGGAGGGCAAGGTGGATATGCAGGAAACGGTGTTCGAACAAATAAGCCCGCGCGCGGTCAAGGCCAGTGGAACCATGATCTGTCCGCCGGAAAGAAAAACGCTGAAACTTGAAGGTGCGGAATTGAAAGGTTATCGGGCTGTCACAATAGCAGGAACCTGTGATCCAATGGTTATCACTCACATAGACAATCTGGAAGCCGGAGTAAGAATGGCGGTTGACGCCAATCTAAAAGGGGTTATTGATTCAGATTCCTACCGATTGTTTTTTCGTCGTTATGGCTTGGATGCGGCAACCTTCGTAAAACCGGAGGACGCCGCGATGCCACATGAAATAGGTTTGATGATTGAAGTGATCGCGCCGACACAGGAACTTGCCGACAGCATCCTCAGTCTGGCGCGTTCAACTGCGTTGCATCAACCGTTTCCAGACCGCAAAGCCACGGCGGGGAATTTGGCTTTTCCGTTTTCTCCCTCCGATTTATCAGGCGGGCCGGTCTATGAATTTTCACTTTATCATTTGATGGAAGTGGAAAATCCTGAAAAAATGTTTCCGGTAGAGTATATTAAAGTATAGCCGAAGGAATAAAATGACTTTTTATGCAGGTTTTGCCGAGATAGATATAACGCCGCCGAAATTTCCGGTGCGGACTTATTTTTCGAGCGCGGATAGCCCGCTTGATCCGCTATTCGCCCATGCCGTGGTTTTCCGCCATGGCGAAACTGTACTGGCGTTTTTGTCGCTGGATGTGGTGATCGTCGAACGCGAATATGTTGAAAAAATCCGGACTATGCTTGCCAGGCAACGTCCAGAAGCCGCGGTTAATCTAATGATTTCCGCAACCCATAATCACGCCTGTCCCGCCGTGGTTGACCGTCCCGGATCAGACAAAGACAATGTTTATCTGGACTTCATGATGGCACGCGGCGTTGAATCCGTAATCCGCGCTTACGATGGCATGGTTCCGGCGGAAATCGGTAGCGGTTCCGGCTATGAAAATCGCATCTCTTTCAATCGTCGCTATATCCGCAAAAATGGCACCGTGATTTCCGAGCCGGAAATGGATACGTTGACCAACGATCTACTTTATAACGAAGGCATCATTGATCCGGCCGTCGGCGTGTTGGCCGTTCGAAATCTGCAACATCGCCCCTTGGGGCTACTGGTTAATTTCTCCTGCCATGCGGTTCATCATATGGGTGAGATTTCCGGCGGCTATCCAGGCGTACTGTGCCGTAAACTCAAGGAAGCATACGGTTCCGACTGCGTAACCGTTTTTATCAACGGAGCCTGTGGCAATGTGATCCATCGCAACTGGGCCGACCCGAATCAGCACGATACCATGGAAACCACCGGATCCGTCCTGGCTGAGGACGTCAAATTAATCGTGGGCAAGCTGAAATATTCCTCCGACATTTCATTGGCGGCAAAAGAGGTGATCATCCCGGTCAAATATCGTGAAATCTCCGGGCTTGAGGCCAATATTGATTGTCTTGAACATTTCAATGTAATGGAAAAACTAATTCACAAAGGATGGTATAAATACTCGCTGGAAAAACTTAAGACCATGCATGCCGTTGCCGACCACGAAGAGGCCGAAATCCAGGTTTTCCGTATCGGTGATGTCTTCATCGGGTCGGTTCCAGCCGAATACTTTGCACAAAACGCCTTGCGGATAAAGGAATTAAGTCCGGCGACGACATGGGTGGCATCGCTGACCAACGGTTGGCTCGGTTATATACCTCATCCGGCAGCGTTCGACCGTATTGGCGGACACGAAAGCACTTGGGCGATCTGGAGCAAAATGGCTCCGGAAGCCGGGGAACAGCTTGGTAATAAAATCATTGAACTGATAAAGGAATTGCACTCATGAAACTATACGATCTCGCAAAAGTTATCCGTAGTAAAAATGCCGGACCGTTCACATTGACCATTGATCTTATTTTTGGGCAGGAAGCGGATTTTGATCACGTGATGAATTCCCCATCATTCACTCCCGCCACAATCGGCGAACTTTATCATAGGGTACCGGAAACAATCGCAATTCATCCGTTCAAAAAAGTATTGGCGATAAAAGTTACCATGCCGCGCCCGATCAGTTCCGGCGCCATCGGCGACTGCGATGTCTATGGCAGTCAACAGCATTTTCCGCTGGCCGGATTATGTATTTAATTTGGGTCGAAACCCTTTATCGGTACATTGAACTTATAGATTAGAAAACAACTATGAAAAAAACCGCGTAAATATAGAAAGAGACATAGTTCTGATAGTCATATTTGAACATGCTGTAGCTAATAATGGTGATAGTCGCGTCAATGGTCAGCATATTTCAGGGGAGCAGTCATGAATATATCATGAGTGTAAATGGCGTGGACATGTCCGTAACCATCCGACCCGCCCCAAACAGTGGCTATCCCGGACGCCAACTTACCGTCTCCCTCGCCATCCGTGTCTTCATGCCGCCCACCGGCCTCTGTTATTACAACTGGCAACTCCACTGACCTCCGCCTGCATGTTCAACGAGTTGATCTACTCTTTTTTCTCTTATATTGAGAATAAAATACTTTCTTGGTATCAGAGGGAGTTATATCTTCATCGATAATTTTAGCCAGGTAGGACATCTGCTTAAAGACCTGATTGTACTGATCTTTCTTATGCGGGGATGTCCTTCTGATCATAGTACCGTTCTTCTAAGGTTTTCCATCTTTGGTTCTATCACAACGATGAATCAGATTATCCGCAGTAGTTTCATCTATGCCCAGAGCTCTACTCCAGTGAGGTACCATTTTATCTGCAAGAGCTTTATAATCCTTTACCTTATTG
>JAFGXT010000360.1 GCA_016936495.1 Victivallales bacterium | reverse complement strand
TGAAATTTACATATCCTACTCGAATTTGCTTATCCTTCATGGAACGCATGTCGTTCCCAGGTCCCTGATCCGTCCAGCCGCCTTTGCCATCGCCGGCCTTTCCATCTCTGAAACCGCGGTTTACTGCTTGGGTCAGGTCTAAGCTGGTTTGAGCCGGGCTTTTCAGCGTGAATTTAAGCTTAAGCTGCGATTTCACAGGATTCGCTTTTTCTTTGGTGAAATATATACGAAGTTCAAAGAACGGTCCCTTTTTTTCGCGGTAATCAGTTATTTTAATTATGGCATTACCTTCTATTTCTAAAGATCTTTGATCCGCAAAATCAATTGAAAATTCTTTAACGCGAGTCCACAGCAAAATCCTCTCTGTGGAGGGGGACGATGGGAAATCAGTATTTTTCCCAGGAACTGATATTTTATATGTTTCTGGCACTAGAACCTTGAGCATCACTACTTCTGCTTTTTTCGAAAATTTAACATCGGCTTGATAGTTAAACGAATTAGCGGTTTCCGATGTCAAATAAACTTTCATGCTGCCTTCTTCGAATTTTGTCTGCGCTAAAATAGATTTTCCTTCCTGATGTAATTTCTTATAGTTAGTGTCTAAATTCTTTTCAACCCAGCCAGGAGCGAAAAAAAACGGACGAAAAGTTAAGCCTGACAGTTCAATGGCTCCATTAGGGTTAAGTTTTACTTCAGGAATCGAAGCCGATACTACTCCCGCAAAAAAAGCTAGCCCAATAGTAATTAAGGTAATTAGATGCTTAGCATTTAATCCTATACTTATTTCCCAACTTTTTTCCCCCCATTGGGAAAAACGACATTTTCTCAAACCGACAAATTCATTATTCGTGCTTTTCATTCTTTTGTAACCTCCTATTGTTTTTTATTTATACGCTTATTCTTCATTAATTCTTCATTATGTCTTCTAAAACATACCATATTCGTCCTTCATTCAGCAAGGTTTCTAACGCTATATCGGTCGATTAAAAGAGGAGCAATACGCTCCTGCATAGTGTGGCTCTTTCCATCCTTTACGTTTTCAATAAAAGTAGCCAACTTAACACCAATTGACTCCGCAGGATATTTTACTGTACTTAATGGGCATTCCATATATTGAGAGTAAAAATGATTATCAAAACCAATAACACTGATATCTTCAGGTATTTTTTTCCCCCTGAAGCGTAATGAGTTCATGATTGCTAATGCCACTTCGTCATACAGTCCTATAACCGCTGTCATTTCAGGCATTTGATGCCATAAGTGATCCAAAGCCCAATGACAGGCTGATGTGAAATCCGCAAAATTATTTAAAGCCAAAGAATAGTGAGCTAATGAGATTCCACTTGATTGGCAAACTCTCTCTATGCCGGAAAAACGTTGTCCGAAATCACTCAGATTGTCATTTCCAATTGGTCCGATACAGCCGATGTATTGATGCCCGTTCCCCTTAAGATGTTCCATCATTATCGTGCCGCCGCTGAAATTGTCAACCGTTATATAGTTATGTTCTTCATCTATTCGGTTGAGCAAAATCAGAGAATTAACTTGTTGCTTTATTTTATTTATTCTTTGACGATTGATACATGAGTATAAAACTACGATATCAGCATCAATATTATCCAATGTCGGCGTTTTAAATGTATCAAAAACAACAAACATTTTTATACTTTTATCCATATATTGTCGACATGTGGCAAAAATAGATTCAATCAAATGATTGTTGATTGCCGTGTCTTGAATAACGAAAGCAACAGATAATGATGTCTGGGAATTCTGCAGACTTGCAATAATTTTTAATGCATTTTCTGTAACAAAAGCGCCAACAGGTTGACGGCGAATAATAATTCCGTTTTCTTCAAGTTCATTCATTGCTTGACGAACAGTTGAACGGCTGATATTATGCTTTAAAGATAAATTTCTTTCACTTGGAAGTTTATTTGATTGCCGGTATACTCCTGTCTCTATCTCATACATCAAAGTATGCTTGAATATTGTCGCTTTGCTAGACATGTTGTTATTTATCATTTATTGCTCCTCAGCACTCCATAAAGCACTATTTAATCTAAAAAAACAGGCACATATACACTTCAATGGTATTCTTAACATACCATGTGGCAATAATTATGTCAATATGCACATTATAAAAAAACACGAGTTTTTACTAAATTGTCCCCGGCACTAAAATATATCTGATTTATAACCTCCTACCAGCACTTTCTATGCATTTTTAAGTATTTATATTTTCATGGGATGTTCTTACTTTCCGGTTGCCCGAAGATAAATTCTAGTCTCATGGCGTTTCATCTGCAGTTCAACGAAAGCCCCAAATGTTGAATCAAATATTTCTCCTGTATATGCGTCAGTTAAGATTTCTCCCTGCCTCAGTTTGAGAACCACAGTTCCACGTGTAGCCGCAGATATGGCCAGCATCCCTTCATTTTCATATATAATCGGGCCTGCCTCTGTTCGGCAAAATACACCGGCTTGCCGATAGAACGCATTCTGTAATTGTGGATTTAATGCAGGAGCAGAGGAATAGACCACGGTTCCACCACCTACAGATTTCACCGCAAGTCCAGGACTTCCGTTGGCAAGGATGCCGAATGTTTCGGCTTCCGGATCATCAATTGCCAGTACCGGATTACAGCGACGGCTGTCCCCTAATCCATAACGAATATCGGATTCAACGGTATCCAGTTGCTTCAGGTCTGGATTATACCAAGAAATCAGAGGCTGGGGTTCTGTCTGTTTCAAACGGATTCCGGTGAGGGAAGAAGCATTTTCCGCCGATAGGGAAATAGACGCACCATCATCGTGGCGATATCCGGCGGCATACTGAAAATATAAGATCCGGCCAGGACGCAAGCGATTAATCTGTTTCCGAATGTTCTCATCGGTATGAATGATGTTGCAGAAAATGACAAATTTATATTGAGAAACATCTGCCTGGAAGAAAGATTCCAACTCATAAAGATCAAAAGCTGCGCCACTCTGTGCCGCAGTCGCAACGGTTCGAAGGATCAGTGATCCGAGAATAACAGGATTGGGTGGTAATGCCGAAACAGAACGCTCATCCACGACAACTGCCACTTCCGCATTTGATGTACGAGATTGTTTCTTTAGTTCATTGGCGATATAAAGAAGTTTGCCAATACTTTTGCTACGATGTTCTGGAGCAAGCCACCCACATCCTAGACTGTAGTGCCACATATCAATGCCATGTGATGCTGTCATTGCGAAGTTACGACGAAATGCCATTTCATCGTGCCACTCGTCTCGACATTCGCCGGAAAGGTTGAATTCGGATGGATGATGGTCGTCTTCGGCGTATACCATTTTACCATATAGCCGTGCCGATTCGGAATATGCTCCATGCATTACAGAGAACATACAGGGGCCGGCGTCGTTGCGGTAACTGTAAAGACATGGGCTACAAAGGAAATCTATATCTGGACATGACAACACACGGCGCAATCCCAGATGACCACTTTGCGACAGATGATTCATGCCGGAAAACTGGATGTTATAGCCATAGAAAAACCCCGCAAGTTTCGGATATTTTACATAATTACGCTTAATCACAGCAGCAAAGTTACAAATAATTTCGGCAATCCGGGAATTTAGAAAAAGCGAAAATTCTTCGATGCGCTGCTGTGCGGGAATAGACACATCTAGAATATTTTGATCTTTTATCGGGCGTGGCTTTCCATAGGTACCCACCAGACTGACTCCGGGACGTGGGTGGCAATCTTCTGGCGTAGGTACTGGATTTTCCGGAGCGTCAAGCCCTTTATTCCGTAGGTAGTTATGGAATGCTTTCTGCATCGGCTCGCTGAAGTCGCAGCAAGCCTCCGGACTTTTGGTATGAAGAAACCATTCGTTTGAATTAAGAGCGCATGGCAGATAGCCGAACACATAGCGATGGTAGGATTGTCTCTTGACGTGATCAATAATAGCCTGCAGACAGTCAACCGCATGAGTATCCCAAAACGAATCGCCAGGGGATATTCCATAGGTTGACGCAAAGCCGCTGGTATTGGAGGTACTGTAACGCATTGATGGTTCGTTAGGAATTGGTTCTGCGTCTCCCCATACATTCCGGTACTCAATTAGGTTGACGTATTTTCCGTCTTTACTGCTTGATTCAATATACCATTCAGGAGAAAATGTGGCAGCCTGTATCCTAATGGCAAAAGCAAAATTATCCAAATCATCAGGAATGGTTCCTTCCACCGTTTTGACAAAGGAGTTGATTCGGAGATCCATGTCGGAGAAATCGTAATCGTCCGGGCCATTCCAGTCAACAAAAATCGGAATCCAGCAAAGACGGATACCGTTTTTTAGAAGCGGGGGAACCTCATCTGGAATAATTTCTAATACTCTTTCTGTTATCGCCGACTCCGCAATCTTATAAGTGACGAATTCACGTGGTTTTCCATTGATGAATAACGCCGGAGTTCCACAGTCCATTCCTACTTCAGCTCGAATTTCTTTAAACATTTTAATGTCTCTTCATGTTATTAATTATAATTTTAGCTCTTTTATTATTTGTTGCATATTAGAATCAAAACTCTACATAATAGTATCGGTCAGATTGTTTTATCCATTCATGGTTGTTTGCCAATACGCTTCCATCCGGATATGCCGCATTAAACTGTCTGTGGTGCCTAAGGCTTATTGCTCTTAGTGTGCTGGATAAAGGAAGTTTTGTTCCTCCTCCCATGTTTATGTAAAATGCACCGTTAGTGTAGTATTGGGATGTATCGCCTAAGCCTGGGCGACTGTCTGTTAATAATAGATGTTTTTTACTATTCAATTTTCTTATTAAACGGGAATAATATTTATAAGATCCGGAGTCGTAGGTTTCTCCGCCGATACTGAAAGTCCCCAGTGGGATGCCGTAAGTATTGTAAACACAACGTTTTATGTTTGTAATTGGACAGAACGCCAAATCATTAATATTCGCCGTTAAATTGGTATTGGTATAAGGTTTTAAGTAGCCGAGAACTCCCAGGTTAGTACGCCATATCGAAGTGCTGCCCACTTGAAATCTGGCACTGGGGGTATAATCGTTATAGTCATTGGCATATGAAAGGAAAGTTTGACCAAGCTGCCGGAGATTGCCGATGCAGGCAATGGACTTTGCCTTTTCACGTGATTTATTGAGTGCCGGAAGCAACATTGACGCAAGGATAGCTATGATGGCTATCACCACGAGGAGTTCCACGAGTGTGAAATTGTTGCTAAAATCTGATGATCTCTTCATCGTTATCTCTCCTTTAGTTAGTTGTTTTTTCAATGCTATAAGCCATAACGCCACTGGGAAACTTTCCGTTATCTGCTTCGAACTCAACATATCCATTTGTCCGTAACGAATTGA
>JAFGXT010000359.1 GCA_016936495.1 Victivallales bacterium | reverse complement strand
GGGGGTTACTCTCGCATTATATAGACTCGGGGGAGAGTTGTATTTTCCCGATTATATATTTTGCGGGAGTTCTTTCTGCATTCTTGTACGGGCTATGGTGATGCCTCATACCGGTGTGGAAAGACTCCCGCTCTTTTTTTATGCGGATACTTTTCGCGTAGCGTTTGTTTTAACAGATACAACAAACAAAAACGTAAACGGAGGAAAGTATCATGCACCAAAGTACCCATTCATTTATAATGCACTATCTTATGAAGTTTTCTCATATCGAGATCGATCATTTTGAAAAAGCATCGGACGACCATCAATTCAAGTGCCACCTGAACATCGGCGAAGGACAAAATCGCGTTAGAATCATCCTGCAATATCTTGGTTTCGGCGAAGACGATTCATGGATAGCGTCCAGCGGCGTAATCGGTTTATTCAATACTCATACCGACTTGATACACAAGCTTGATTATCTGCATTCCAACACCGTGCCATCCTACGCCCTGACCTTGGACAAACACAGTCGCGTCATAAGCCTGAGCCGTTCCATGCGCATGAAAAACCTTGATTTTAAAGCTATGCACGAGCTCACCACCGGTCTGGCGGAAATGATATTAAATCTGAAATAGCCATCGTGAGTTATTCGATATTCAGAGGGGATTGCCTATGGAAGGCAAGGGGAAATGCCATTTGAGACTGCCGTCTATCTGTCAGTCACGTCTATCTGTTTGAAAATTGATGTTTTGTTACAAAAAACAGTTTTTACGCTTGATTCTTAGTTATATAGGCAATATTGTATACAATATACAATTTCAATCATAATATAAGGTCTGATTCAATCATGAGCAGTACAATGGAACGTGTGGTAAAGCGTCTTGAGCGTGGGGAAAAAACTCGTATTCTGGCATTTGGCTCATCAAATACGGAACATTTTCTACCGGGGATCCACTGGGTGGAGTGCCTGGGCATAGGCTTGAAAGAAAAATACGGAGCGATAAGTACTCTGATAAATACCGGTATAGGCGGGCATACCTCCAGTGATTTGCTTAATCGTTTTGATGAAGATGCCGCCTTTTATCAGCCGCATGTGGCGATAATAACCATAGGCGGCAATGACAGCTCACCGGATAAGAATATTTCTCCGGCGGATTTTGAAGCCAATTTGCTTGAGCTCCATCGCCGGTTTGCGGAAATGGGCACCGAGGTGATTTTTCAGACCTATTACGCGCCGAACGTGGCGGATCTGCAACCACAGCGATATGAGAATTTCAGATTTTATTCGGATATTGTCCGTAAGGTCGCGGCGCAGACCGGAGCGCATCTTGTAGATCACCTTAAACGCTGGGAGCCTTTGCGCGACCGGTATCTGGAAAAGTATCTGCCGCTCATGCATGATGGTTTTCACCTGAACAGTCGTGGCAATCGGGTCATGGGTATCGATCTGACCCGCCACTTTAATGCGCCGTTGAATTATCATACTTACGACTACTGGGGCGAGGCTTTGGTTATTCAGAAACTTATGGATCAACTTGAACTGGAGAGTGTATGACCATAAAATATTATTCGTTGGTGGAGCAGGTGTATCATAAACTTCTGGAATATATAATGGACGGAGTTTATACTGAAGGAGAAAAGCTTTCTGAAGAAACGATTTGCGCTGAATTCGGGGTTAGTCGCACTCCTGCTCGTGAGGCGTTGGTGATGCTGCATAATGACGGGCTGGTGGAGCGTTTTCCCCGGCGCGGATGTTTTGTGAAACGATTTGATGTTGATGATTTGCGTGATCTTTACCAGTGTCGTAAGATACTTGAGTGCATGGCGTTGGAGATGGGATTCGACAATATACCCCGGCATGAACTGGAACTGTTGGAGGAAACGGTCGAGGGCAGTCTTTCTCTGGAGAAACCGCGTTCGCTTGATACCGATGAGAGAATGCACGAAATTATTGTTTCCGTTTGCCCCAATAAACATCTGCGCGAAATGATAAGGCATACTGTAGCGCGTACCCGCCCGTTTCGCTCCTGGCGAACTTACAGCAGTAGCGACATCAAGCGTATATCAGAAGAACGGCGGGGGATAATCAGGGCTATTCTTGACAATGATCGTGCTCTGGCTGTAAAACTTCTGGGAGAGCATATATTGCAGGGTGAGCATATCTTTGAAGAGAAAAACTCAGCTTCGGCAAATGACGAAGGGGTGGCGGCCAGATGAATTTCAAGAGTTTGTTTTTGCCTGTCGGCTTGCTGGTTGCGCTGATACTTGCGGTGTTGCTGCCGTCTCCAGGGCTATGGATGAGCGGACGGGGTATGGTTACGGTTTTTATCGTCGTCATTTTCCTTTTGAGCGGATGGCATTTGAATCTGAAGAGCGCGGGAATTGACCGTAAACTCGGCGCGGCTTTCGCTGTAAGCGTAATCGTGTCGTTGTTGATTGGACCTTTTGTGGGGTTGGCGGTGGCAAGCGCGCTGGGGCTGGGCATGGCTTTCGGTGTCGGGCTTATCGTAATGTCTTCGGTGCCGGTTACGTTGTCATCGGCAAGCGTCATAACCGAGGTCAGCGGAGGCAATGGTCCCTGGGCGGTACTGATGACTATCGGACTTAATATAACTGGAATATTCACCGTACCCTTCATGTTGAAATTTTGTATAGATGAAGCTGATGATATTGATATTTCAGCGGGTAAACTGCTGTTAAAGCTTTTGTTACTGGTATTGATTCCCTTTGTCGCCGGGTATGTTTTCAGGCGCGTGAGTCGTCTGGGAACTAACGCCATTTTGAGGTATATGCCATCTTTATGTGTTATTCTGACGGTATACGTGGCATTTTCAGTCAGTAGCGGAAGCCTTTCGGGGACGGCTTATTCGCAATATCCTTTACTTATCTGCGCGGTATTGCTGGTACATATAATTTTGATGCTGACTGCTTGGTGCGGGGGAACGGCTCTGAAACTGGAGAAGCCGGAAAACAAGGCGTTGATGTTTGTGAGTTCAGAGAAGACTTTACCTATCGCCTTAAGTGTCATAAGCATAATAGGAATAGAATCCGGAGCTGCTTTGATCCCTTGTTTGCTGTTTCATTTCGCACAGCTTATTTTTGATTCAAGTTTTGCGGTTTATCTGGCGAAGCGCAGTCAGATGTAGTCAATTTTGTCTTGATTTTCGGGACGCGACGGAGTATTATAATCATCAGTATCAAAACTTTTATACAAGTACAGGGGAAATCTGAGATGAAAAATTTATTTATGCTCTTCGCTGTCGTGGTTTCAACGGTTTTTATGTGTTCATGCGGCAATCTTGATCCGCAGTATATCGGCGGAAAACAGCTGTCAGATGGTCAATTGGAATTCGCCCGTAATATGACTATTGAGCCAAACTGGTCATCTATGCGGATGTCCTTTGATAATCGGCGTAATTATACGGACAAGTGGAATTCCTATGCGGTTCCGGTGTTCCCGGTGATATATTGGACGACTCTCGGCAGCTTTAAGGACGATCATTTTTTCGGTGTGCGCAAAGCCGCCTCGTTTTTTCCGGTATTCTATCTGGTCAATGATTCAGTATATGACGCTAAGGGAGCGCGTTTAAAAACGGCTCTTGATTTTAATCTTGCGTTGGCGCTTGGTTATGAAGAGCAACGCACCCCTGAGGCTTCCGAATGGAAATTCGGTTTTTTATGGATACCCGGACTCGGACCTGTACTCGGATTCGGTCCCAGCTTTTTCCAATTCCTGTGGATACCGTTTTCCGAGCTGTAATCCTCTAAGGAGTAAATCTACACATTTTAATGTGAAATGTAATAATGTGTAGGTTTGACCCCGGTTTTTTAATGTGAAATGTAATAATGTGTAGGTTTGACCCCGGTTTTTGAGCACAAAAAACGGACGGCTTGTATGCCGTCCGTGTCTGATTGACTAAGTTCAGGCTTGCAACTTAGAGCTTGACCAATTCCTTGACCTTAATTGGCATACCTGATGCAATGGATTTATTGGCGGCTATGCCTATCAAAATCGATTTAGCGCCGTCAACATATCCGGCAGCGTGACCCAGGGGATCATCTCCGGCTCCGATGAATACATCGTTGAGCAAACGGACGTCGCCACCGCCGTGACCGCCTTTGTCGCTTTGTTCGTAGGTTATTTCTACTGGTTTCTCGAAATGTTTCTGGAAAATTATTTCTGGAACCATGTTCTTTTTGTCTTCTTCGAGTTCGCGCATACCCGGCTGATTGAAGTCTTCCTTGGCGCCGGCAACGTATGATCTCTCAATTACATTGTACTCAAGACGTCCTTTGGTGCCGTTGAACATGACTCTGTAACCTTCCCATGGGCTATGGGCGTTCAGCGAATAGGTGAGCAAGGTTTTGTTGGTGTATTTTACCAGTACCGCCATGTTGTCTTCGATGGAAATGCCGTGTCCGAATACGCTCTGGTCGCGATAATACTGATCTTCATGCTCGGCGTTGTAATAAAGACCGTTCAGGAAGGTGTCGCTATCGTCGACTTTCAGGGCGAAGGGATCCTGCGCCGCGACTTCCGAGCCCCTGGCGCGACTGTAGAACTGGGTTACTCCGCGTTCTTCGGCGTTTTCTCTGCCGTAGAACATCAGATCCCCCATGGCGAATACGGTCTCAGGCATGTCGTCAAGCCACCAGTTGACCAGGTCAAAGTGGTGTGTGGATTTGTGTACGAGCAAGCCGCCGCTGTTGCGTTTGTCGCGGTGCCAGCGACGGAAGTAGTCGGCGCCGTGGCTGGTGTCGAGTACCCATTCGAAGTGTACGCTGGTTATGTCACCGACCATACCGCTTTTGATGATCTCTTTGATTTTGGTGTTACGTGGAGCGTAGCGGTAGTTGAAGGTAACGGTAACATTTTTACCGGTTCTTTTCTTGGTGTCGATGATCTGCTGACATTTGACGGTGTCAACGGTCATGGGTTTTTCGGTGATGACGTCGCAACCAAGTTCCATGGCGCGGCAGATATAGCGGTGATGAGTGCGGTCCATGGAGGTTACTATCACGGTGTCCGGCTTCTGCTCGGCTATCATTTTGTCAAAATCTTCCGGCTTGTAGGTCGGAAGGGATGCTTTACCGTGTTCCTTTTCCATTAGATTGTTGTAGAAATCCATGCGTGACTGGTTAAGGTCGCACAGTGCCAGCAGCTCGGCGCTGTCTTTGTGATCTGTGAGAATGGATTTCATAAACATCCACGAACGTGACCCGGTACCGACTACGACATACTTCTTTTTGCTCATTTTTTTGTTCCCATAATTTGTTTAAGATATGGATAATTTTTGTTAAATATGAAATGCCGAAATGGTTTTCAGCAACTTTCCCTTTTTATGAATTCCGTGGGGAAAATGCTTTCGCCCGGCGGAAGTTTTATATTCTTTATAAGTTCTGCTACTTTACGGCTTATCTTCTCCTCCGGGTGGGCGATTGAGCTTAGCGGAGGAGAGACGTATGCACTGGTGTCATCGTTGTCAAAACCTGTAACGGCAAGCGTTTCGGGGATTTTTACGCCTTTGTCGTTGCAATATTTGTAAATGCCCAGCGCCAGGCGGTCGGTACCTGCGAACACCGCGTCGAATTTTCCCGCGATAAGTGCCGGAGCCGCCGCGTATCCGTGTTCCAGATCCAGATGGCTGCTGTCGATAATTGCGTCGGCTTCAGGTTCTATACCGCGTTCGCGGAATGCCCGAAAAAAGCCGTTTACGCGGGTGCTCATTTCCGGACCGCAATAGGCGATGCGTTTTCTGCCGGAGTCTATCAGGTGCCCTACCGCCGTCGCTATGCCGCTTTCGCGGTCGATATTTATAAGTTTATATTTGTCTGCCCGACGGCTTTCCAGATTGTCAATAAAAATATAGTTCATAAGCAAACCGTCAAGGACTTCGTCCGGTTCCCAGTCCCTCGGCCAGGAAGAAAATATTATTGATTCCGTCAGACCAGTCCAGCTCAATAGTATTTTTCTCAGCAGGGCAGGAGAAGAAGGAAGCAGCGCCGATATAGGAAAGTAGCCTTCGCGTTCCAGGTGACGCTGGATCAACATTTTGCGGCGGGATATTACCTGCGCTGTGTCCTGTGAGCTGATCATGCCCACCACATTGCTTGTGCGCATTCGCAAATTGCGTGCCGCGGCGTTGGGCACGTAGCCAAGCTCTTTTGCCAGCTCTCGTATTTTGCGGCAGGTGTCAGGATTACCTCCGGTCTCACCTTTTAATGCCCGGGTTACGCTTCTGATCGAGACCCCGGCTGTATCCGCTATCATTTTTAATGTTACGGTCATCTCTTCTTTCCTGTTGTTGCCATCGTTGGCGATGCTTTTGTATTTTGCTTTGCCATCGTTGGCAATAGTATACTGCCGCTGGTGTTTTATGTCAATAGGCAAAGTGATATTTTTTTATTTTTCTGATTGATAATTGAACTTTTACGAGTATTTTATGGGTGATATTCGCAACGATTTTAGATTAAACAGTAAGTAATAAAAATAAATAAACCGGGAGTTTTTTATGGCAGGTCATAGTAAATGGGCTAATATTAAACATAAAAAGGCGTCTGCCGACAAAAAGAAGGGCAAAATATTTTCACGCCTGGCAAAAGAAATAATGATCGCGGCTAAGCAGGGGGGAGCAGATCCGGAGCTCAATCCACCTTTACGTTCGGCTCTTGCTTCAGCTAAAGCGCAGAATATGCCTAATGCCAATATTGACCGTGCCATTAAGAAAGGTGTGGGCGAGCTTGGAGATGTAAATTTTGAAGATATTCTTTATGAGGCCTACGGTCCCGCTGGTGTGGCGATGCTCATTGAGGTGTTGACGGATAACCGTAATCGTTCTGCCAGTGAAGTGCGGATGATTCTCGATCGCAATGGCGGAAATCTTGCCAGTAGCGGAGCGGTCAGTTTTATGTTCCAGCGTAAAGCTAAATTTGTGGTCAGCGGCGAATGGGCTGATGAAGATAAGTTGATGGAAGTTGTGCTTGATGCCGGAGCTGAAGATATTGAAGTGGATGAAGATATCGCCACTATTTTCGGCCCTCCCGATGCTTTCCTGGCAATTGCCAAAGCCCTCGAAGAAGCCGGCATTGAGACTGAGGAGGGAGACACTGTACGTCATCCCGACAATACCGTTGAGCTTGCTGATCTGAAAGACGCTAATCAGGTGCTTAAGTTGATTGATAAGCTTGAAGACCTTGATGATGTCCAGGCGGTTTACAGTAATTTTGAAATAGCTGATGAGATTGCCGATCAGGTAGATGATATTTAAAATCTTATTCCGGCTTACGGTATTAAACAATATGAAGCTCTTATGATTATTCTCGGGATAGACCCCGCCATCAGATGTACCGGTTACGGTGTGATAGACATTAGAACGCCGGACGAGATGTATATCCTGGATTGCGGCGTAATTTCCAATAAACCCGGAGTACCGCACAGCGAATGTCTGCGGCGGTTGTCCGGAGGAATAAGGGAGCTGATCGCAGCGTTTAACCCGGATTGCGCTTCTATTGAAGATGCTTTTTTCGGTAAGAATATCAAGACCTCAATGATTTTGAGCATGGCGCGCGGGGCGATTATCGCCGCGCTGGCTGAAGCCGGTGTACCGGTATACCCTTACGCGCCACGCAAAGCGAAGCGTTCCACGGTGGGTACTGGAACTGCTTCTAAAACTCAGGTGGGGGCGATGATGGCGGTGCGTTTTGGTATAAGTGTTGCAGAGATTCCCGATGACGCGACTGACGCATTGGCTTTAGCTTTGTGTCATGGTCAGGTGGCGATAACCGCCGGAATGGAGTGTTTGTTGCCGCCGCCGGTTTGATGACAGATATTAATTACAGTGGGACAGGGTGATGAAGATATTTTCCGGTAAATGGTCGTTTTACCTGAGCGCTGCGTTTTTGGCGCTCATTATAAATATTGCCTTGTATCTTTTTGACAGTCCGGTGGGAATGAGCGAAGGATACTTATCTATTTCCGAGTACTGCGGAGAGATAATTGAACAAAAATCAATAGCTTCCGCTCCGGTTATCGATTGGCAGACCGGATTTTTGCTGGGGATATTCGGCGGTGCTCTGATCACCGCTTTGATATGCGGCGAATGGAAGCTTTCATTGCTCCCGGAAAACTCCGGCAGTGATTCGCTGAAAGCTTTCGCGTTGTCGGTGCTCAAAGGACTTGGCGGTGGTTTTCTGGTCATGCTCGGACTTCAACTTGGTGGTGATTCTATGTTCGGGCAGTGGGCATCGGCGATGCAGACTTCCGTCGGAGCCTGGATTTTTCTGATAGCCTTTTTTGTAACGGGCACGATCCTGTCGATATTGCTTTCCCGGCGTTCAGCCGAAGGAGGTGGATGATATGAATCCTTTGGCGCTTGACGGTAATGCTAAACTTATATGTTCCATCGTCATAGGTGTGATGGTCGGCGTCTGGCTGATTAAGTCCGGTTTGGAACAGCGCAGACGTTTTGTCGATATGCTGTTGCTGAAAGACGGGCTGATTTTAAAGATTTTCCTGCTGTCGATAGTATTTGGTACGATACTGTTTTATATTGGTAATCGTGTCGGGTATGAGCGGTTGAATGTGCGCCCGGCATATTTCTGGGCGTCACTGGCGGGAGGAGTTATTGCCGGCGTGGGGGTAACATTTTGCGGCAGGGTGCCTATGACCGCCGTCGCGTCGCTTGCCACCGGAAAGCTGTCCGCGTTATGGGTTCTGATGGGTTTTTTACTGGCATTCCCGGCAGTGAGATGGATGGCTGATTTTTTGTCGAAAACTGTTTATACCTGGTCTCAGCCGATGTATGCGCGGAACGGGTTTGATGGCTCCAGGCTTTCCGAAGCGGCGGTCTTGTGGACGGTCGGCGTGGCTTTGGCGTTAACTTTTATTATCTTGTTCGCGTTTGGCGGCAAGGATAAGCAGAATTGATTTTTAATTATTAAATGTTTTCCGGCCGCAGATGTCGGATTAAGGAGAATTTTGTTATGAATGACAACAACAATCGCGAATGCGAAGAACACATTTCGGATCGTGATGCAGGCAAAGTCCCGGGCAGTTCCGGTTGCATGAAACGTCTTGGTATTGGATGTCTTATCGTTTCGGTGGTTTTGCTTTTGATTGGCGTGGTGGGTGGATATTTTTTCTACCGGTCGGTGCAGAATGCGGGCGGATGGGAGGCGTATATCAATAAGAAAAGCGCGGAATATCTCAATTATATTGTTGACGCCGGGGTGAAGTCATTACCTTTGAATAAGGTCGAGCGGGAAAGTATTTCCATGCCGGTAGCGCGACTTTCAGAGAAAATGAAGAGCGGCGAAATCAGCGCGGAGAAAAGTATGGAGTTGGTCAGTAATGCTATGCATACTTGCCTGCCGGAAGTCTTTATAGTATTGGTTTTCCAGGCTCGCCAGGAGCAGATGCAAGAGAAGGAAAATAGCGAAGATCAGTTGACGGTCAATCGCACCGCTTATGGATTGCTCTCTGAAAAGATTAAACCTGAAGCTCTTAAGCCTTTTAATAGTATTATCATTGATCGACCTGAGCTGTTGGAAAATATGCGCGCCGAGGATAATCCCGCAAAAAATGATGTACGGCAGATCAAATTTAAAGATATATCCACCACCGACGCCCGTCTGGCGATGGATACTCTGAAAAGCATTGCCGATACGGCGGCGATTCCACTTCAGCGGCATACCTTGGATTTTGCGCCGAAAATCAATGCCCTCATCGATGCTATTGATACGTCTTCTGTTGCAAAGACGGACGCGGGAGACTGATAAAGTGAATCCGCGTTTCAGTTGGTTGCGGGCGCGGCATTTGCGTTTGGGCGGGCATGGAGAGAATATTGCCTGTAAATTGTTGCGCTCAAAGCATTATCGAATATTGGCGCGGAATTATAAGTGCAAGGCTGGGGAGATTGATATCGTCGCCCGCGATGGTGCGGTATTGGTTTTTGTTGAGGTGAAGACACGGTATTATACCACTGCCGCGCGTCCTGCTGAAGGGCTTACGCTTAAACAGAAAAAACGGATAGTTAGAGCGTCCAGGCGTTACTTGCGTCAGATAGAAAAACCTGCGGTCGTATGTCGCTTTGATCTTGTAGAACTGAGAATGGGGCGCTTTTTCCCCCGTGAGCTACGTCATTGGCAGGATCATTTCAGCGCGGCGATCGTGGCTGGAGGTAAAGCATGAAAGCATTGGAACATGCCTTTCCTCCGAGCATCGACGTCGCTTGTACCCGGTTGATTCTGGGTTCCATGCCGTCGGTGAAGTCGTTGGCGGAACAACAATATTACGCGCATCCTCGCAATGTATTCTGGGATATCATGGGTGAGTTGCTGGGCTTCGAGCGGGCATTGACGCCATATGAACAGCGTCTTGAGATTCTTCGCCGTCACGGAATAGCCTTATGGGATTCGCTGGCGGGGTGTATACGGAAGGGGAGTCTTGATTCTAATATCAAAAATGCCGTGCCCAATGATTTTAAACAGTTGCTAACAGATTTTCCTGGAATAAGATATATTTATTTTAATGGCGGAAGTGCATACAATTTTTTTGATAAATACTGTCCGGATGATTATAAAAATAGAGTAGTTATCAAGGTGTTGCCCTCCACCAGTCCTGCTAATGCCGTGCTCAATT
>JAFGXT010000358.1 GCA_016936495.1 Victivallales bacterium | reverse complement strand
TTTTGCCGTAGTTGCGGGCGTAGCATGGAACACCGGATATGCCGATGAACCGACTTCCGCTAATTTATTGAAGCTTCAGGATCAGATGAAGCGAAACAAAGAGATTGAGGAAAATATGCGTGCCGCTTTTGTGAAGAAGGTCAAGGATATGGCTGGAGTGATGCAGGATTATGATAAATCCGCCCGTAGCATGGAGGGCATAAGCGGTCTGGGACGTATTGAGCGTCTGCAATTCCAGGCCGAGCGTTATTCTGCTGAGCGCCAGGTGCGTAAACGCGTGGAAAAAGAGGTGCTTGAGCTTGCCGCTTTGATGAATGAGTGGGAAAAGAGCCGTGATCGTATCGCCGAGGACGAAAGACTTATCGCACTGGAAAAGCAAGTTATAAAGCTTGCTCAGGCGAAGAAATCTGGTGAGGGCGCAGGCGGAAGCGGTGGAGGCGGTTCCAGTATAGAGATGAATCCCCGTGAATTGGAATATTATACAGTTAAGAGTACTTCCAGTCTTAAAGATATCAGCGCTTTGCCTGAGGTCTATGGAAATGCCAACGCGTGGCGATATATTTATGATGCTAATCGCGACAAGATACTGACTCCGGAAAGCATGATTCCTGAAGGTATGACGTTAATTGTCCCGAAAATAAAAGCCACAACTAATTTTGTGGATTTAAACTAATTATAACGAGGTTGCTCGATGCCCAAATATATTGATATACTTGTAGTCGAAGATGACCCGCTGGTATCGATGAATTATGTAGATATTCTGGAGGACGCCGGCTTCAATGTATTTTCCGCCGATTCTCTGGCTCAGGGCAGGCGGGAGCTGAGTATCAAGGATTTCAGTTTGATTATCTGCGATCATGACCTCGGCGACGGCAAGGGCACGACTCTGGTGGCGGAACTTAAAAATTCAGGACGGAATATTCCGGTGATCTATCTGAGTGCCGCGTTGTCCAGCGTTTTGCGTCAGATCGAGGAACTGCCGCTGGTGAAAAAAGTCATATCCAAACCGGTGCTGCCTCAGGATCTGCTTGACAGCGTCAACGCACTGGTGACCGACGTCGCGCTTGATATCCGGACGGATAAGTATCAGGGGCTTATCAGTGAAGATGAACGTGATACCTTGCTTGACGTCTTTAAGAATATAACATAGGATAAGGGTAATGGCTGTTAATAAAAAATTGATGATCCCTCTAATGTCGCTGCTGGTCGCGCTGATTGGAGCCGGGATTACGGTAACGCTGGTTCTCCGTACGGAGAGAGCTTACAGTAAAAAGCGTCAGGACGTTGAGATAGCTACCGGCGTCAATATTGACGATACTTTGTTCGCCGCCGAAAAAGCGGTGGAGCAGGGTGATGACATATCATATTATTTTAAGACGCTGGGCAGGCTTGATACCGAAAAGATGTCCGTCGATCAGAGGTTGCGTTATACTATGCTGTGGGGCGATATGTATCTGATCCGTTACCGTACGGCAGGAACTCCCCGCGCCCGACAATTGTTTTTCGATCGTGCGGTCAAGGAATACAATCTCTCCGCCCAGATGACCAGTTCGATGGAATTAAAAAGCAGCCTTAACCGGCGTGTCGGACAGCTCATGATGGAAAATAAGAATTGGGTCGGGGCACTGGATTCCTTTAAAAAAGCTTATCCTTTGCTGACTTTGCCGCGGGAAAAGTGGATGACCGATCTTAATATGGCGCAGTGTTATATCAAGCTTGATCAAATGGATATGGCGTTTCAGAAATATGGCGCCGCCACCGGCAGTGATAATATGGAGATTCAGGGCGAAGCTCTTATTGCTCAGGCCAGGCTCATGCTGGACGCGGCTACTAATCCGAAATTGAAAATGCAACTGGAAAAATATCTGCTGGACAAGGAGCCGGCTCTTTCCGTGGCCATGGAGCAGGATAAGGTCGATGAATATTTTAAGAAACAGGCGTTAAAGCTGTTTGAGGAAGTCAACGGCAAGGTCGGCAAGGTAAGTCCGGTGTTTGCGGAGAGTCAGCTCGGCCTTATTGAGATAGCGGTGGTTGATAAGGATTCTGCCAAAGCTTACAATATTGCCAATCAGTTGCTTAACGGACCTGCAGGAAATGAAGCCAAGGTCAGGACTTTAATGTTGCTTGCGCGTCTGGAGGAGGAGCGCGAGGACTATCATGGAGCCATTGATCTGATAAAACGCGCTTTGGATAAATACCCGATAGCTGCCGCCAGGCTTAAGGCTGGAAGTCAGCTCTATAGCCTGTATACCAAAATCAGAAATTGGGATGCGGCGTTCTCTGTTGCCAGAAATCTGTTTCAGAGAAGTTCCGACCCCGACGCCATCTGTAAACTGATTAATGACTTTTCCACCGGGAAAAGCCTGATATTCGATATTATCATTCAGAGCCGCGATCGTAATTTCTATGTGAATCAGCTCAATAACGTATATACCGATATGAGTATAAATCACCCGGAGGACTGGGCCGGAATACGGGTTAATGCCTATTACATCCTGGCGCAATTGTATTATGCCTCCGGCGACTTTGCTAAAGCTCAGGATGCTCTGAACAGTTGTTATTTCTATACCAAAGATCAAGAACAGATTAGTGAAAGCATATTGAGGCTGGATTTGCTGTGCGCACTCAGCTCCAAGGCGTCTCCGGCTTTGGTCATCGCCCGCGCTAGAAGATACCTTAGCCGTTTCCCGCGCGGTGAGTATTATCGTGAGGCTCTGCTGGAACTTCTGCGGCGCTACTATGATATGGAATTGTACGGTCCGGCTCTGGACATTTCCAGAAAAATCTATGCCGATGAATTGGACACTGCCGGACAGAATATCAACCGCAACAGTCTTTGGATAGAAACCGTTTCCATTATTGCCGGATGTTATCATAAGCTCGGCGAAGACCAGAAAGCCAACAGGCTGTTACGCAATTTTTCCGATGAGATAGTTTCCCGGGAATACGGCCCGAACGTATACTTCGCCTGGGCGATGATGGCGGAGAGTGAGAAACAGGATGCGGAGGCGTTGCGCCGCCTGTCCGTCGCTTTAATGTATACTCGCGATCCGCGCACCCTGCTTAAAATAAAAGTGGCACGGTGTTTGCTTCTTATGAGAGATGGTTCTTTGAAAGATTTTTATGAAGCCGCGGATTTTCTGAAACAGGTCAATCTTGTGGAGTGGCTGACTCAAACGCAAAAAATGGATTATGAAAGAAAATTGCTGGAAAGTATGCTGGCGTATTCTCTGAGTAATTCAATGTATGCCGATTTTGACGCCATTCTCAATTTAACCATCAGAAAAGATTACATGCGCCCGTGGGCTCAGTACTGGGTGTTGAGGGCGTTGACGCCGGCTTTTGAGCAGGAAGACCTTAAGGAATTGAGTGCGGCTCATGAGAGGATTCTCAAAAGTGATTACAAGGCGCTGGTCAATGATAAAGATTCTTTCGAATTTATACGTGAGCAGCTCGGCATCATCAAAGAACTGATCCGGCTTGAAGATAAAGCTAATTATTTGAATGAAACCAAAGGGGTCAAATTGTGATGAATGATTTAACCGTACAAATCAAAAAGCAGATCGGGAATTGCAGCAGATTGCTCGAAGTATTCCAGAATGAACGGCAGCTCTACCATAATAAACAGCAGGTCGGCATTGCCGAAGTCATGCAGATACTGGAGCGAAAAAAGATAATTGTCGAGATTTTCGACAAACAGCATGTCATTGTTAAAGAGCTGCGCGAAAATTCCGTCGGCGCTTCTCCCGCAATTCAGGCGGAACATAAAGAAATGATGCGTGAACTCAGCTCCATTTTGGAACAATTGCTGGTTATAGATCATGAAAATGAAAAACTCCTCAGAGAAAATATCAGCAGTAGAAAAGTCTCTGACGCATCGCCCCGCTCCATGGTTAATAAGAGCTCTTGCCGTGAACGCCTCGCGCTTCAGCGTCAACTGCCTTTTGTTCCCGGCATCAGATTGGCGACTCCAGATGTTCAGTCTGCTCCGGTCAAAGCGGCGGCTCCATTGAGCCCGGTTCCGGCAATGGCTGCTTCCGTCAGAAAAGCTGCGGTGGAAAACGCATCGGTCAAGGCTGACGTCGTTCGTGAAGATGAACGCCCTCGCGCCAGACATCTGATTAAAAATTATGCCAAAGCACGGTTTTTGAACCTGACGTCAAAATATGCCTGAGATATTGGAAAATAATGAAGTATCCGCCAGAAGATCACTGGAGAAAGCTTTCCAGCTCTTCCAGGCGCAAAGTGAACTGCTCGAACAGTCTCACGCCCGGCTTGAAGTCCAGCTTGAAGCTATACGAGAGAAACTTACCGGGACGCTGGAGTCGATCACCGATGCAGTTTTCATCTTCGACCCCGCCGATGAAAGCATAGAAGAGGCTAACTCCTCCGCATCCGGATTGATCGCTAAACTCGGTGTTGGCGTAAGCTCATTACTGGATGTTGAAGAGATCAGACGGCTGATCTGCGCTGGAATCAAGATTGATGACCAGCAGGTATCATTTAAGAGCAATGGCGAAAGATTTTACTGGATGATTTCCGTTACCCCCATGAAAGGTCATGAAGCCAGGACCAGTGAGGTCGTCAGTATTAAAGATATTACCGAACAGAAAAATCTGGAGATCAGGCTCGAGCGTGAAGACCGTATGGCCGCTCTGGGTAAAGTCGCCGCCTCCGTGGCGCACGAAATACGCAATCCGCTTGGCGCTATCGAAGGCTTTGCCGTATTGCTCAAAAGAGATTTGAAGGATATGCCGCAATCCATTCCGCTGGCGGATAAAATCGTTTATGCCACACGGCAGCTTAATTCAGTGGTCGGAAATCTACTCAGTTTTACCCGTGAATTTGTGCCGGTGTGCAGTGATTGTGATTTAAACCGCATAATTAGCGAGAATTTATGCTTTATTCACCCCATGGCGGATGACCGTGGCGTAAATATCATAACTGAACTTGATAAAAATCTTATGCCTGTTAAAGTAGATAGTGTCTTGATTAAACAGGTTTTTTCCAATATAATTATTAATGCGGTGGAAGCTTGTCCCGGAAGAGGTGCGGGAAGGGTTACGATTGAGACCCGGCAACTGTCCGGTGCGGTTAGAATAAGTATCGCTGATAATGGACAGGGCGTTGCGCCGGAAAAAAAGAAAAAAATATTTGAGCCTTTTTTCACCATGAAAGAAGGTGGTATAGGTCTGGGGTTGGCATTGTGCCAGAGGATCATTGACGCCCATATGGGGCATATCGAGGAAAGCGGGATACCCGGAGAGGGTGCCGTTTTTGTTATCGAATTGAGTTCGAGGGGAGAACGTGAAACGTGATTGACCGTATTTTAGTAGTCGACGATGAATTCCTTATCCGGCAGTTGCTTGAGGAAACCGGCGGACGCAAGGGACTCGAAGTCGTTACCGCCGGTTCTGGTGAGGAAGCGGTGGAAATACTTGCCAAAGAAGAATTCCAAATGGCTTTTGTGGATATGAAGATGCACCGCATGAGCGGTATGGATGTTCTTCGATTCGCACGCAAACATTGTCCCGGAATGCTTTTTGTCATTATGACTGCTTATGGTACCGTTGATACTGCCATTGAGGCAATGAAAACAGGTGCATTTGATTTTGTAATAAAACCCTTTTCCCCTGATCAAATGGATATTCTGGTGGAAAAGGGGCGTTTGTGGCTCCAATTGCATGAGCGCGACAGCTATTTTAAACAGGAACTCAGCCGCCAGAGCGGCGGCGTTTCCGGCAGAGCTATAGGCAGTTCCCCCCAGATGAAAGAGGTTAATCGCCTGATCGAACGCGTAGCTCCTACTCGCGCCACCGTGTTGATTACCGGAGAAAGTGGTACAGGTAAAGAACTTATCGCCTCAGAAATACATTCGCTTTCTGATCCGAACGGCGATAAACCTTATATTAGAATGAATTGCGCCGCCGTACCGGAAAATCTGCTTGAAAGTGAACTTTTCGGACACGAAAAAGGCGCTTTTACCGGAGCCGTGGAACGGCGTGTCGGTAGATTTGAACTTGCTGACGGCGGTACGCTGCTGCTGGACGAAATAGGGGAAATAAGTCAGGCCATGCAGGCTAAGCTACTGCGCGTCCTGCAGGAATCTGAGTTTGAACGCGTTGGCGGCGGTAAAACTATTAAAGTTGACGTGCGCGTCATCGCCTCCACTAATCGTGATTTGAAGAAGGAAGTGGAACAGAACCTTTTCCGCGAAGACCTTTACTATCGTTTGAACGTGTTTCCCATACATCTGCCTCCCTTGCGTGAACGCACCGGGGATGCCGTCGCCATCGCCGGACATTATCTTTCCCTTCAGGAGGCCAAGCTCGGCAGGCGGTTTCAACTTGACGCCTCCGCCGAAGAGCTTATAAGAAAATATTCCTGGCCCGGCAATATACGGGAATTGCAGAACGTGATCGAACGCATCGCCATTCTTGAAGACGGCCCGGTAATCAGTGCGGAAGCTTTTCCTTATGATATTATAAGCTCGCTCGCCGGGCATGTCGCTGAATGCATCGGAAATCACCCGGAGACGAATTCCTGCGCCGATACTTTTGATATGCGAGAGATCGAGCGGCGTACTATACGTAAAGCTCTGGCGGAGACCGGTGGTAACAAGACCCAGGCGGCGGCGTTGCTCGGCTTCAGTGTTAGGACTTTGCGCAATAAGCTTAATGAGTACAATGATATTGAAGACGGTGTGACCGCTTGACGGATGGTCTAATGTAAATAAAGTTTTGAGGTGTCCATGGTAAATGATCCGGAACATGTTATGAAGGAAAACCTGCGCCGGTTGGAAAAATTTATGGATGCGGATGCTTTTTCCAGACTTGAAAAGCTTGCCGGAAGTAGTTCGCCCGCGCTGATAAACTCCAGTGGAGTCGAGCCCGGAAACAGGACTTATATCCTTAATACTTCTTCCGGTCAGGTGCCTTTGAACAGCGCCGGTGAACCTTGGTCGGTTACTCAACGCTTTATCCGCAGACTCGAACACGAAGGTAAACTTAATTATAATTCTATTCTTATAGTTATTGGTTTCTCCGGAGCTGAATTACTTGTGGCTCTGGCTGAAAAACTTGGCTCCGAAGGCAGGATTTTTGTGATCGAACCTAATCCGCAGATATTCGCCGCTATGCTTTTTCATTGTGATTTGAGCGGATTTGATAATATCCCCGCCGACAAGCTCGGTTTCGGCATAAGCGAACACTTTGAATATGGTTGGGACTCCTTGGGGGAATGGATGAGCTCCATTCTTATAAAACAGCCGAGTTTGGTGGTGACCCCGGAACTTCTGAAGCTGTTTGGCGCTCAATATCGCAACGTGATTCAAAAGATCAATGATATGCTGACGCTTGAAAAGCGTAATATTGCAACCTCCAGGATGTTTGCTCGTATTTGGCATCATAACGCAATGCGGAATTTCATGTTCAATCTTGAAGAACCGGCAATATCCTACCTGAAAAACGCATTCGCAGCTAAAACCGCTATCATTATCGGCGCCGGCCCCGGGCTGAATGAACTTATCCCTTTTGTTAAAGAACACCAGAGTGATTATGTGATAATATGTGTTGGCACCGCATTGAAATGTATTGTCGCCAACGGTATAACTCCAGACTTTGTTATTGCGGTGGATGGATCCCCAAAGGTCGTACCGCAGTTCGATACGCTTATACCCGAAAAATCCTTTTTTGCCGGATGCCTTACTGTTGATCAGGCGATCCTTAACAAGTTTTCCGGCAGGATGTTTGTCTTTGAAACTGATCTGCTCAACGGCCTTCGGGTGTGGCTTAAGCGCGAGGGGATAACTCATGATCGCCTTAAGACCGCCGGAACCGTGACCGTCAGCGCGGTTGCTCTGGCGGTATATATTGGCTGTTCTCATGTAATCCTGACCGGGGTGGAACTGTCTTTTCCCGAAAACGGCGTCACTCACGCGCAGGGAACTGGCTATGAGAATAATCGCGTCTGCACAGACCTGACACGTGTCCGGGGCAATTGGACTGATGAGGTATTGACTACTACCCAGTTTGCTGACTATATCAAGATGATGAGTGATTATTTTGCCTACCTTGACAAACTTAATCCCGGGTTGAAAATCATAAACGCCACCTCTTCCGGAGCTCTTATAGATCATGCCGGAGCAATTAAGCCGGAAAAACTTGCCGATATTTCTCTGCCACGGGTGAAAATAAATAAATATGAATATATATTAAGCTTAAGATACGGATTTAATCCCGGAGCCTGGACGCTGAATTTGCTTCCCGCTCTGGAAAAACTGTGCGTGGAACTCAATGCCGTCATTGCCGTGTCAACCCCGGCAATGCGTCTTATGCAACACAATAAAGATGGGGAAATCGATGTAAAGGCGATCCTGGCTCCTGAAACGGTTGCAAGGCTTGACCTGATTGATTCTGCTTTGCGTGACAATCATGACGCAGGCATGATTGTCAATGATGTAACCAGACCATTGTATCTGGAGTTGTCTAATTGCGATATTAATAATGTCAGGCTTTTTACCGAAAAAACTCTGACTCTTTACCGGGCGATACATGAGACCGCGGTTACGGCTCACGCACGCTTTATGGAAATAATCAGTCTGATAAAAAATAAAGATAAATCAGGAGAATAACGTGGAAAAAAACAATGACACTAAACTGGACGATCTAACCATTAGAGAAGCGATGCTGCTGGTGCTGGATAAATCCCCTATGGAATTTGCCCGGATGAAAGACGCTTTCAAGCGCGTCAGCGATTGCTTTGACCTGGGCGATGATGTTAACGGTTTGCAGATTCTTTCCGAAGAAGTTTTTCCGCTGGTGAGAAGTCTGGCGGAATTCTGTACCTCGATCTTTGATCACCACCTGCTGGTGCTGGGCGAAGACGTAGGTTATGAATTCTGCGAGAAACTTAAGCAGCTTAATGAACTGCTTACCACGCTTGCCGAAGAAACTCATAGTGGTAATTTTACCGAAATCGGGGATATTCTGCGCTTTGATATGATGGATTTTATTTCAGGACTGGATGATTTTTTCCCCGAAATAAGAAAATGTTTTGAGGCAGGTGAGTTTTCCGGTCTGGATAAACATCGAGGCGATTGATGCTGGCTGCTCAGACGTTTCTGGAACAAAATCTTAAGTTGCTGGAATCCCGTTGCTCAGCTGCTTCCATTGCTAAGCTCAGACGACCGCCGCGGGTGTGTGGTTCCTTGCTCGTGGATGAACGTTCTGACGGGCAGGGAAGGGATTTCAGACTCGAAATGCCCGGAGACTCCGGCGACGGCATTTCTCTGCATAGCCGCAGAGATCCGCTCAGAGAAGCACGGCGGCAGGCGGAGGAGTGCTTTCGCGAGCCGGACGTTGCCGGTGTTATAGTGGTCGGCTTTGCCGGCATGTATCATCTTATGGAGATGGCGCGCATGGCTCCTGAGCATAGTTGTATAATCGTTATGGACATAAACCCCGGTTTGATGCGGGAGGCTCTGCGTTATTGTCGACTTGAAGATTTATTGCAACTTTTTCCCCGTATCGCGTTTATCGTCAATGATGATATTGACGCGGCTAAACGTGAACTGCGAATGCTTTTGAAAAATGTGTCAAGACTTACTTTTTCCGTTTTCATGCACCCTGTATTGCGAAGGACTTTTCAAACCGGATACGCCGCATTGGCTGAGGAAATAAATTCCGAATTGAAACTTGAAGCTTCTGACCGCGCCACTCACGCCCGCCGCGCCAAAGAATGGACTTTGAACGCTTTTGACAATCTTCCGCATATGCTTGCTCTACCCGGCGTCGGAGCTCTCAGAGACGCATTCAAGGGCGCCAATGCCATCGTTGCCTGTGCCGGTCCAGGACTTATTGACTCTATTGAATTTATAAAACAGCATCAGGCGGCATGCCCCGTATTCGCTGTAGGAACCGCACTTCGTCCGCTGCTCGCCCAGGGAATCGTTCCCGATTTTGTGGTGGCTCTTGATTCCAGTACAAAAACCCTCGCTCAGATACCGCTTGAAGGTGGCGGCGATTGCTGGCTTATCGCGTCTTCTATTGTGCCGCCGGCTTACTGGAACGCTTTCCCCGGTAGAGCGTTCTCTTACTCCATCAGAGTGCTGGAGGATTATAATAATTGGTTGAAAAGCGCCGGGCGTGAACCGGACAGGCTTAATATCGGTGGAACCGTGTCCCTTACCGCTGTGGATGCCGCCAGACTTTGCGGTTGCGGAAATATCTTTCTGTGCGGTTTGGATCTGGCGTTGGCGGAAGATGGCACAACACATGCGACAAATAGTGCTTACGGAGATTCCCGGCTTGGAGCGGGATATGTTGTTTATGTAAAGGGTAATTATCAAAGACAGGTGCCAACTACCATTCAGTTTGCCAGTTACGTTAAACAAATGGGAGCGTATTTTAAGGATATAAGCCGTAAGGGTGGTATAAAATTATATAATATTACGACATGCGGTGCGTTTATCGACAATACCCTGGTGGTGAAACCAGATGATTTTATAGACAACGCTCCAGGAAGTCGACGCCGTTTGGATAAAACAAAAATAATTTACGGGCGCTTTGAGCGTGCCGTCGCAAATATTAACGGAGAACGCAGGCATAAAGATTTTTTTGACCGCTCGCTCTCTTTTCTCGAACAGTTAGCCGATGGTGTCCCGGTGGTGGATAATCCGCTTTCCGGGGTGATTGGTTATGCTTTGCAGAGCACCGGTTCTGAAACGGAAAAAGAATATCGTGCGGCGGCGGCTGAGTTTGCCGGAGTTATTAAAGATAAATTGACGCCGCTTGCCGGGTCATTATGATTTGAATATTTGACAAGGAGATATATATGGGTAAGAAAGCTCTTGACTGTTATCGCAAGATCAAAATAACCACATCATCGCCTGCCGGAAGAGTGGTTCTGGTGTATGGCGGCATAATTAAAAAACTTAATGAGGCCATTCTGGCTTTTGACGATCCCAGTCCATCACGGATGGAAACTATAAATAACGCCATTCAACTGGCTGAGAAGCTAATTGTTGAGTTGCAGGTGGCTTTGGATAAGGAAAATGGAGGAGAGATTGCAGAGCGTCTTGACGCGTTATATGAGTTTTGGCTTAATCACTTGTCCCTTGCCAACCGTGAGAAAAACCGGCAGAAAGTTATTGACGTACAGAAAATGGTTCAGGAACTGCACGAAAGCTGGGCAAAAATAGAAAAGCAATCCCAAAATGGGGCAATTGAGGGCGGTAATGAATAAAACTGAACATCTCCAGGATATTATGGAAAGCTTTACCCTGAGCATTGAAAACCTTAAAAAAGCTATTGGACAAAGAATGTATGAGCCTTTTATAGAGGCATTTAAAGACAGCAGCAAATGCGTCAGAGAGCTGGGCATCGTGCTGGAGGTGGACAGGGATGAAAACCTTGTCTCCCGATATCGGGAACATATCCACGACGTGGTGTGTCAATGGCTGGCATTGACCGATGATATTGAAGTGTGGATGGCTGAAACTAAACAGGAAGCGGAAAGGATACATCGTAATCGATTGATGGATAAGAAATTATGCGGAGCTTACAGTTTTATAAAAAAATCAGGAACTAAACTCAGGTTGTATCGTTGACCTGGATAAGTGAGGAAATATGGCAGAGGAGTTTGATATCAGTAAAATTATTTCCGGTATAAATATCAGCCGGAAATTGATGAAACCCAAAGTTAAAAGAAGTACTGTAATAAAGTCGGAAGAACTTGGTGTCAGAAAATCAGTAAAAAAGCAGATTGTCGGCGGCGATTCCGATGACGTTCAACAGGCACCCCCGACAATTGTTATAGAGAAAGACGGCGATCGTATTTCCCGGATAATTGTCAAATGTCCTTGTGGCAGACATTCAGAATTGCTATGTGAGTACGATGACAGTGAGGATGAGAATGATGGAGAAAATCAGCAATAAGTATAGGAGTATGCTCATTATGAGTTCATTTGAAAAAACAATCAAAGCTGGAAACGGATTGCGCCTGAGCTTGGCACTTATATGTTGCCTGTTTCTTGTGGCGTGCAGCACCCCCAGAGTAAGAATTCAGAATAAGGAACTGGCTTTGAGCCGTGCTAATGAGCCTATATTGCTGGTAACACCTTTGCATCAGGACGCCTCAATGGAGGAATCCTGCCTTGAATTGGGAAATTATTATGTGATGGCGATTTCTTCAAGGCTTGAGGGGACTATTACCTATTCCGGTAATATCGAATCTTTGGTACGCGCGGTTAGTTGGAATAATCTTATTTCCAACGGTTCGGTTAATATTACCGAGGTGGCTACCATTGCCCGAAATATAGGATGTAATTCCGCTGTAACAGTCAGGATTGTTTCTTACAAGCGGTATCCGCCTTTCAGAATGGTGGTGGAGCTGTTGTGGATAGATTGTTTGTCCAATTCGCTTATCGGTCGCTTGTATGATGATATTGATATGACCGACACCGATATAAATTATAAGTTCGAGAACTATGTCGGAGATGGTCCCGGGCGGGCGGTGTATGAGACTTTTACTTATGCTCCATATAAAGGTCTGTCCAAAACTGCCTCGCTGCAACCCTCGGTATTTTTGAATTTTGTGGCGGATTATTCATCTGAAGCTATGTTTGGCGGCAAAACACTGGGAATGTCCTCTTGGCGGCTCTGGAGAATATTCTAGCCATTCGGGGTCCGATCCAACTTAAGGCATCATCATAGGCCTGTGTACGAATGTCCCACTCTCGAGAAGAAGCGTGCTCTCCTGACACACCCCGGATGCGGTCTACAATCAGGCTTGCAATCGGCAGTCAACGGTATTTTATACCTGTCTTCTTACCGGAAGTGATCCAGGCTAGGGCTAAGTGCACTCTTTTGTAGCTGCTATGCTATATATAGAGATTTATTCCTGATTGTTAACTGCCTGTTTGCGGAATCTGATTTTCCAGATCATGAATATTATGGTAACGATTGTAGCAGTAACAATACCGGCAATAAAAGAAATATTCCATCTCAACTGAAAACCTTCCGGTGCTGTCAGGATATAGCAGACTGCAATAACAGTCATGAATACCGCGGGAACAACGGCGGGCCATGACATTTTCCCGTGTCTGACAAGCCAGGCTCCGGTGCCCCAGAGCACCAGCGTAGCCAAAGTCTGATTGGACCATGCGAAATAACGCCATACAACACCAAAATCAAGAGTACATACGGCTATGACTATAGCAAATAGAGGAATAGTAATTAAAAAACGGTTTTTTATAGGTTTTTGAGGAAGTTTCAATATATCACCAATAGCCAGTCTAACACTGCGCAATGCCGTGTCTCCAGAAGTTATCGGACAGACCACCACACCCAGGATCGCAATAACTGCACCAAATTTACCTAACCATCCTTCGCAGACAGTATTTACAAGCCAGGCCGCATTGCTTCCGTGTTCAGTGAGCGCGGTATTAAGTCCTGCAGCTCCTCCAAAAAAAGTGAGAGCAACAGCTGCCCATATCAGACCAACCACGCTTTCTGAAATCATACCACCAAAAAATACCTGCTTGCCCCGTTTTTCATTAGTAAGACAACGTGCCGCGAGAGGTGACTGTGTGGCATGAAAGCCTGACAGCGCTCCGCATGCTATAGTGATAAATAACATTGGAAATAATGGGAATTTTTCTGGATTAACATGAAAATTACGCAATGACGATAAATTTATTTCAGGAATTTTATCGTAATTAATAAAAAGCATGACCATCAAAGCGACAGCCATGAATAATAAGAGTCCGCCAAAGAAAGGATACACCCGTCCGATAATCTTATCAATTGGCAGAAGAGTGGCAAGTATGTAGTAAATTACAATAAATACTACCCATACAAGATAAGATACACCGGTAAGACTTGCAAGTAGTTTGGCTGGTCCGAGGGTGAAAACAACACCGACAAGAATAAGGAGTATTATGGAGAAAAAACGCATGAACTGCCTGGCTGGCATACCAAGTTGCTCTCCGATAACTTCCGCTATGGTTGCTCCGTCTTGGCGTAAAGAAAGCATTCCGGAGAAGTAATCATGAACAGCGCCTGCAAAAATACCGCCGAGAACAATCCATATAAATGCAGATGGTCCATACATGGCTCCCAGGATAGGACCGAAGATAGGGCCGAGTCCGGCTATATTAAGAAATTGTACCATATACAAACGCCAGGGGCGCATTGGAATAAAATCAACACCATCGTTAAGTGTGGTTGCGGGTGTAACTCTGTTTGGATCTGCACCAAAAAGCTTTTCGATAAAAGACCCGTAAAAAAAATACCCCAAAATCAAGCAAATAATACCAACACAAAATGATATCATATTAT
>JAFGXT010000357.1 GCA_016936495.1 Victivallales bacterium | reverse complement strand
TCCGGGCGTTACCGACGATATATGGCTTGACGATGAAGGATTTTTCAATAATCCGGAGTTTTTCTTTATTCCACCCGCTCCCGAATACCAGGAATCCGATTACTGGCTTGCCGGAAAAGCCCTGATCCTGGGACACGACGAAGAGGGCGACTTGACTAGCCACACAATTCCGCAAGACCAAATCGGCAAACTCGTAGAGAGCATAACTTTTGGAATGTCCATAAACCGTTAAAATCAACCACCCCCGGCGCAAGCCGGGGTAAAGGGGACATAAGATCATGAAAAGAGCAAGAGTAATCGACACTCAAAAAGAGCACGATGACGCTCAATGGCTTTGTGAAGAATGCCTCAATAACTTTGACGGCGACAACATGGAAATCATCGAATGGGATAATGATCCATATGGCGATGGCTGTGATGAATGCGGCGAAGATGCCGACTGGTACAGTGAGTTTGAAGATTGAAGAAATAACGCTCCGGCATAACAGCCGGAGCTGAAAAAAATCAGGGGCTTGCACCCAGGGAGGAGAATATGTTTTATATCGGAATAATCACCTGGCTGATATTTACTCTGGCCAGACAATGGAAGCTCGTGCTTGCCGTGCTGGGAGTATTGTATCTTGTCGAGACCGTGGGACTAAAGGATCCTTTAATCAAGTTCGGCAAAGAAGCTTACACCCTGACCGCCGAAAAAATCGAAGCTCAGATCGAAAAATGGCAAGCACAGGAAAACCATGAGGAGAAAAACGCCAAAGATTTAAGCTCAAAGTGAAAAGGCTGAGGGAAATTTAAAAGGCTTTTCAAAGCCTGATAACTGCGGCACGGTTAAAATTATGCCTTCGTGCCGGAATGATCCGGCGCGACCCAGTATAAATCTGACTTGCAATCGGCACGCAATGGTCTACACCAATCTTCCTAACGGAAGTGGTTCAAGCTAGGGGCTAAGCGCATTCTTCATGTTCCTGGTTTATATATTGCCGAGTTGCAATTGCAGTCAGGTATAAATTTTTCTTTTTTTCAAAAAGAAGCGAATTATTATGCAAAACCGAAAAAATACAATTTCAACACAATTTAAAACTTTATTATACTTTAATCATAAACAATTTATAATTTATTTTGCACTATCACAAAAACAAGCATATTGTGTTTTCCATGCAAACAGATATAATAATTAATGAAACAAAAGAATGTGCGAACAGGAGAAAAAACATGGTAAGTCATTATGATTATGTTGTTACGAATGAGCGCCACAACCGCATAAGAGGTGAAAACACCGCTGATAAATATGCAAATGGAGTTTAAATTATCATGAAAAATCCATCACAAGTAACGATATGCGACGTCGCAGAATCAGCAGGAGTAGCTCCGGCGACGGTATCCAGAGTGATCAACAACCACGCAAAAATCAGTACGGCAACGGTGATAAAGGTTCGCAAGGTAATGGATTCACTGGGATATATTCCATCTCCAGTGGCAAAACGTCAGGGACCAAGAGCCAAGCGTGGTCGTTCAACATCGTATCGGGTAATGCAGGTAGCGTTGATTTCTCAAGTCAATCCATTCCTGCTTAATACTCCGATATATTCTAAAGTAATGCGCGGAATAGAAACTGAACTGGGTGCGTATTATTACAATATGATAATTAGAAATTTACCGAAGGAAAACCCCTGGGATGCGCTTCCTCGCAAAATAGATGGAGCGATATTGTTCGGAGTTTACGACGAACCGGCGAGACTGCTGAAAGAATTGCGGGCCATGCCTTGCGTGAGAATAATGGGAAGTCCTCCGGACAATGACTTTTTCGACCATGTAACGTACAACAGTTCCTCCGTAGGGCGTTTAGCCGCTGAATATCTTATAAAGAAGGGACACCGGAATATTGCATATATCGGTTCAGATGACAGAGTTGCGTATGTGTCCAGGCATGTTGCATTCGCAAACGTCATGAAAACCAGCGAGTGTGTTTATCACGAGTTGATCAATAATAATTTACTGGACGAATCAAATGACATGCAACTGCCCAATGTAAGGGAAATAAGTGAAATCATTGAAAAAATAAAAGTATTTCCGGAAATGCCAACCGCCATATATGCGCCGGCCGACACAATTGTAATCGGACTTTACCACACCTTACCGCATTTCGGTATAACTCCGGGAAAAGATATAGAAATCATTGGCGTCAATAATGATGCGATCTTTCTGAATAATTTTAAGCCCCGTCCGGCGTCAATAGACATTCATCCGGAAAAAATAGGTAAAGAAGCGGTAAAAAGATTGCTGTGGCGGATAAATAATCCCAAGGAGCCGTTAATTAAACTTGAGCTGGAGCCGGAGTTGGCATTCTCATGAATACAATTAAAAAGGAGAAAGTGAAATGGATAAGTGCATACCCGGTTTTACACTCTTTGAGCGCATACCGGAGCAAGGAGTCGTCATGGTGAATATAAAGGAAACAAGGTAGTTCTCAAAATAAATTTGCTGAATTGCAAAAAATAAAATTAGAAAAAGACACCTGCACACAGTTGTGATTCAAGGAAAAAGAGAATAAAAACATATAACTAAATTAGGAGACGGAAAAATGCGTATTTCTGAAAATTTAAATTGTTGTGAATCTGAAAAAATGGTCATCACCCCGACAAGCGCTCAAGCACAAAGTTCGACAGACCAGCATCTCATGCGCAATCAAATGACCCAGATGGCGACGACACTGCACAAGTTGTTTAGGATTAAGAATTTCACACTCATAGAACTCCTCGTCGTGATAGCCATCATCGCAATTCTGGCAGGAATGTTACTGCCAGCTTTGGGAAAAGCCAGAGACAGAGCCAAAGTAATCAGTTGCGCGGCAAACATGAAGCAACTCGGATTGGGACTGGTATCTTACCGCGGTGATTTCGACAGTTATTTCCCCTATTTGCAATTCACTGGCGGCATGGGAACCGCAGTTGACGGCAATGGCGTCAAACATATTGCCTGGGATGATCAGATCAACGAATATTGCCCCTCACCAAAGATGACGGAAACGGAAAAAGAAGCAACCGGAGTTCGTGGCAAAGGATCCAATGTATACTTCTGTCCGGCGGACAGAGCTGGAGATGGACCGGATCCGAGAAATTATCGCCGGTCATACGCATTAACCAGAGGAACCGGCAACTCGGTGGATTTCGGCAAATTCCCAGGAATCTACGGAGTAGGATGCGCGATGAAAGACATAACCGTCAGATTCCCGTCCAACACCTATGCGATAGTGGAAGCACCTTATCGTGGTAATGTCCTCGGCAACGTCAATGCCTCCATGGTGGAAAACGCCAAAAAGCAATGGAGCTACTCAGACCCGAACGGGCTTCATGCTCCGCGCAGCTACAACTACGCATTCATAGATGGTCATGTAGAATATAGAAACAGCATGGCCGTTGATCCTATTGGAGACAGACAGTATATTAACTGTCCGTGGAATGCAAGAAGATCAAGAGACCAATAAACTTACTTAAACCGGTAACAGAATAAGTATAAATAACTTGTAAAAAATGCAGTTATACCCTGATCGGTCAGCGTGTCCGCCGCTGGCTGGTCTCTGGCGGGATGTCGATGTAATGCAAATGACATTTCGCATAAGCCATGGACGATTATATATAAAGGAGTGATTAGATGTTAAAAGTTGCAAGACACATTTTTTTAATAGTTTTATTATGCGGATTCCAGGTTATTGGTTATTCTTTTGACGCCAAAAGCTTTTTGGAAGGAATGAATCTCAGCGGACCGGAAATGATAAAAGTCAGAAGTTTTGCAGAGAAGAAAGATTATAACGCTGCGTTGAAAAGCTGGCGGGATAAAATAGTTCAGCGTTTCAGGGAACATGATTTCGGCGAGTACGGCTGGCATGGCTACGCAGGACATTCAACTCCGTGCGGGGTTGTAAACATGCTAACCGGGGTCATTACTCCGAAACAATATTATAAAAATGCCGGGAAAGTAATATTTATTGATATATATAAACTTAGCGGAGCTCCGGGAAAAGGAGCCAAAGCGAACTGGATTGTAGACGCCCGCAAAATCAAGGACTGGGGTAGTCCTCGTTTTGCGAAATATCCAATTCAGGAAAAACTGGTCAAAACCGATTTTTTCAACTTTGAATTCAGCAAATCATTTGTATATATGTATTGGAAGAGCGGAAACGAAACATATTATAAAAAGCTGTTGGAACTATATGCTGATTTCAGCGCCAATAATTATGATGAATTTTATAAACAGGTTAAGAAAACCACAGATTTTTACGATGATGACGTCAAATATATCACTCGTGTGGATTGGCGGTTAAACACCAATGGTCTTGAGACCGGGTGGCGGTTAAAGAATTTCATGAAAGGCATAGCCGGTATGGT
>JAFGXT010000356.1 GCA_016936495.1 Victivallales bacterium | reverse complement strand
TGAGAATGAAGAGCAACTCAAAGAGCAAATTCGCGAATCCGTTAAGAGAGAAGCGGAAATTCAGGTGGAAAGAGAAAAACGCGAGAAAATAGTCGCGGAACTCGAAAGCGCCGTAGGAGAGATGATTCTCCCTCCGACCGCTCTGGCTCAGGAAACTCAGAAAGAACTTCGCCATATCGCCAACTCCGTAGTGAAAAGCGAAGCCGATGCCGAGCAGTTCAAAAAAGATGTAGAAAAACATAAAAAAGAAGCTGAGGAAAAAGCTAAGGCAAAACTTCATAAGCTTTTTATTATGAAGCGTATCGCAGATAAGGAAAATATCTCAGTGAGTGAATCAGAGATTGAACAGCAGATCAAAGGTATGAGTGGCTACTATGGTCTGAAAGCCGCCGACCTGCGTAAAATCATGGAAGAAAATGGTGGTCTTGATGATCTCCATATGGATATGCTCGTGGCTAAGGTTACCGATTTTCTGATTGAAAATTCTGCTGCGTAACAGTCTGTTTACTGAGTATAAGGTATAAAGTAAAAATAAGAATAAAGCACAGGTTAAATCATGAATAATTCCACATTGGTGCCGATGGTGGTAGAGCAGACTGGTCATGGCGAAAGAGGTTATGATATATATTCTCGTCTGCTGAAGGACAGAATAATATTGCTGGGAACTCCGGTTGATGACAACGTCGCCAATCTGATCGTGGCTCAGTTGCTGTTTCTCCAGTCTGAAGACCCGAAGAAAGATATTGATCTTTACATCAACAGCCCCGGTGGTTCCATTACCGCTGGTCTGGCTATCTATGACACCATGCAGATTCTCTCATGCGACGTCAAAACCTATTGCATAGGACAGGCGGCCAGCATGGGCGCGGTATTGCTCTGCGCGGGCGCTAAAGGCAAAAGATACGCTCTGCCCAATGCCAGAATCATGATTCATCAGCCTTGGGGCGGCGCGCAGGGAACTGCAGCGGATATCGATATTCAGGCTCAGGAAATTCTCAGACTCAGGGAAATGCTTAATTCTATCATCGCCACCCATACCGGACAAACTGTCCGCAAGGTGGCAAAAGATACTGAACGTGATTACTTTATGTCTCCGGAAGAGACCCTCAAATATGGTCTGATTGATCATATTCTGGGCAAAGAAAAGAAAAAATAAATAATTTCAGAGGTTACTTATATGTCTGGCGGAAAAGGAAACGACGATAATATGCGCTGCTCATTTTGCGGGCGCAGCAGTGATCAGGCAGGAGTTGGACAATTGATCTCCAGTCCTACCGGAGCTACAATCTGCCATAATTGTGTAAATATCTGTCAGGGCTTGTATAAAGGCGATAAGGAAAAAACCGTCGCCGAAGAGGATTTTACCATCCCCCTGCTGGATGTTCCAAATCCGCATGAGATCAAGGCCTGCCTGGATAAGTTTGTGATTGGACAGGAGCACGCCAAAAAGGTGCTGTCCGTCGCGGTGCACAATCATTATAAACGTCTGCTCTGCAAACGCGATTTACTTGCGCTTGGCAAAGATGACGTTGATGATGAAATTGATATTGAAAAGAGTAATGTATTGCTCATCGGTCCTACCGGTTCGGGTAAAACATTGCTGGCTAAGACTATGGCTAAAATGCTCGATGTACCGTTTTGTATATGCGACGCCACTACCATTACCGAGGCCGGTTATGTGGGAGAAGATGTGGAAAATATCATCCTGCGCCTGGTTCAGGCAGCGGATTATGATATCCAGCGCGCTCAGATTGGTATTATATATGTCGATGAAATCGATAAGATTGCCAGAAAGACCGAAAACGTCTCGATCACCCGCGACGTTTCCGGTGAGGGCGTTCAGCAAGCTTTACTGAAAATGCTTGAAGGTACGGTTGCCAACGTTCCGCCCAAAGGCGGCAGAAAACATCCGCATCAGGAATATCTCCAGGTGGATACTACCAATATTTTGTTTATCTGTGCTGGAGCCTTCATCGGTCTGGATAAATCCATCCAGCGCCGTATCGGCAAACAGGTTCTGGGCTTCAATCAAAACGATGAAGTCAAACCGGTAAGTAAGATAAACGAAAAAGATATTCTTAACAATTGTGAGCCGGAAGATCTGATCAAATTCGGACTTATTCCTGAATTTATCGGACGTCTGCCGATCATCGCATCGCTGGAACAGCTCAATAAAGAAGATCTGGTGAAAATCCTTACCGAACCTAAAAACGCGCTTGTGCGTCAGTATGAAAAGCTTATGGCAATGGAAGATGTGAAACTTGATTTTACTTCCGGCGCCCTTGAGGCTCTGGCGGAACTTGCCGTCAAAAAAGGCACCGGAGCGCGTGGATTGCGTGCTATTCTGGAACACCTGATGCTTGATGTTATGTTTAATGTTCCCTCGGAAGAGAATGTCAGCGAATGTACTATCGACGCCGATGTGGTCAACCATATTTCCGAACCGTTGATCAAACGGTCTCAGAAAAGCCGTAATAAAAATGCTGCTCCTGAAGCTGCCGCTTCAGAGAAGGCCAGTTAATTCATAGTATTATATGTTGTCCTGACATGTCTGTAAAAAAACATGTCAGGATTTTTTTTGCCCGCTCAGGATTTGGATTTTGGATCAAGAGCTTTGCGCAACCCCTCACCGGTAAAATTAAATGCGCACAAACTGACGAATAAGGCAAGTCCAGGCCAGAGTGTAAGATGCCAGTATTCAAATGGATTGTCGAAGGCCTGACGCAAAAGTTCGCCCCAGCTCGCGGTCGGCGGTTTAACGCCGAAACCCAGAAAACTTAGCCCGCTTTCCGCTGAAATAGCTCCGGCTATTCCGAATGATAGCGCTACCAGTATCGGTCCGGTTATGTTTGGCAGGATGTGATACAGCAGTATACGCCACCGCGGAACTCCCAGTGATACGCAACTCTGTACATAAGCTAGATTGCGCGTCTTTAGCGTCTCGCCTCTGACCAGACGGCTCAATCCCGTCCAGCCAGTCAGCCCAAGTACCCCTATGACTATTAGAATAGATTGCGTGAAATTGCTGTCCATAAACAGCGACATCAGAATCAATAATAGCAGAAAAGTGGGAAAACAAATGATTATTTCCACGATGCGCATCATCAATAGATCGAATTTTCCGCCGGAATAACCACTGAGCATACCCACTGTTACTCCTATAAATAATGATATTGCCGTTGCCATAAGTCCTACCGCTAGCGATACTCTGGTTCCATAGATCATTCGCGACAGTATGTCCCGTCCAATCTGATCCGTTCCCAGTAAATGACGGACGGATGATTTTAAGTATGGCGTGGATACTTGATCGTAAGGTCCGTATTTGACCGGCGCGAATACTGTTATGGAGTTTTTGCTGTGTGACGTTATTGCGCGCCAGTCGGTTCTGTCCATACGTTTGCCGATGGTGGAGAAAGGAATCAGCCACAGCAGTGCGAAAATGATTATAATGATATTGCGTAATTTTCTCCTGCGCCTGATCAGCTTTGCCGTGAGTAGCGCAAAGGGAATGAATATCAGAAAATAATTAAAGAAACGCTCTATAAAGGTCTCACCGCTGTCTGGAGCAAAGAAGTAGCGTAGAAAGGGGAATTCCGTCGTCCCGTCGGAGATGAACAGCAAAGGTCGCGAATTTGCCAGCAATGGGGCGGATAATGCCACCAGCAGCATTATAACGATGCCGACAAGTCCTGTTACCGCCAGTGGATCTTTTTTGAATCTTAGCCATGCGGTTTTGCCCGGGGAGATTGGAATGTATTCGTTGTCGTCAAGTCTGCCGTCGCTTGTGTCCATAGGCTTATTTTATCAACTCCAGTTCAAACAGCTTGTCGAGTTCCAAAATCAGGTTGGGAGTAAAGTTTTTCCGTTCCTCCGGATCTCGAAGTTCTGTCGCCGTCCAGAAGCGTATCTCATCTATTTCATGAGTGCAAAAATTAAAAGGACCGTTGTAAACTGTGCTGAATACTCTGACATTTTCTGATTCAATATCATTCCGGATCTTTGTGTCAAAGAGAAAGTCCAGAAATAAATCTTTCTTTACTCCCAGTTCTTCTGACATTTCCCGCTTGGCGGCGGTGATAAAGTCCTCGCCGGGGTCGAGATGCCCGCCTACGGCGGTATCCCACTTGCCCGGCTGTATGTCTTTGGACATGGAACGTTTTTGGAGCAACAGCCGTCCGTCGGAATGAAAGACCACCACATGACTGGTACGATGAATCAGTCCGGGGTTGCCATGACATTCCGATCGTGGCGCGCTGCCGATGACGACGTTGTGTTCATCAACTACGTCAAAATATTCCTTAGTTGTCTTTTGCGGCGTCATCCTGATCGTTTTTACCATCGTTTTCGGTTTTTTTCTTCTTTGCCGTCGTGGTAGTCCTTTTTCTGGAGGCGCGTTTGATTGGAGCCTTTTCCGTTTGTACTTCCGCCGTTTCCGTCGGCTCATTGGTTTCAAGCACCAGTTCCGGTTCTTCTTCGGCGGCGGTTTTTGACGGGAAGAACAATATCTTCTGGTTGTCCAGTTTAACTTCGATCTTATCCGCGTTTTTGAAATATCCTTTGAGCATATCTTCGGCCAGGGCATCCTCAAGATATTGTTCCACCGCGCGGCGAAGCGGTCTGGCGCCGAATTCCGGCTGATAACCTTTTTCTATCAGGAAGTTAAGCACACTGTCATCCAGCTCAAGGGTAAGTCCCTTGAACATCAGGCGTTTTCGTACTTTATTTATTTCAATATTGATGATTCGGATGAGGTCTTCGCGTTCAAGGCTGCCGAAAACGATTATGTCATCGACACGGTTCATAAACTCCGGCTTGAAGTTTTTCTTCGCCGCCGCCAGTATCTTGTCTTTTCGCTTGCTCATTGAATCGGTAGCTCCGCCACTGAAGCCCAGTCCATCGCCTTTAAGCAGTTGCTCCGCACCGATGTTGCTGGTCATTATCACCACCGTGTTTCGGAAGTCAATGCGTCGACCGAGAGAATCGGTAAGTTTACCTTCTTCAAGTATTTGCAGCAGCATGTGCATAACATCCGGGTGCGCCTTTTCGATTTCGTCAAAAAGAACTACAGAATAAGGATGTCTGCGTACGCGTTCTGTAAGTTCGCCGCCTTCGCCGTGACCAACATAACCAGGAGGTGAACCTACCAGACGGCTGACGTTGAATTTTTCCATATATTCGGACATATCCACTTGAATCAAAGCGTCGGAACTGCCGAACATGAATTCCGCCAGCGCTTTTGCCAGTAAAGTTTTGCCTACGCCGGTAGGACCGAGGAAGATAAATGATCCGATAGGACGAGCCGGGTTTTTCAGGTCGGCGCGGGAACGGCGCAATGCCCTGGAAATACACGATACCGCTTCGTTTTGACCGACAACGGTTTTTTCCAACTCTGATTCCATGCGCAGCAGGCGTTCGCTTTCGCCTTCCTCCATTTGCTGAATCGGAATGCCGGTGAACTTAGCTACTATCTCCGCTATTTCTTTTTCGCCGATTTCCTGAGGTTTGGCTTTGGAGTCTTTGCTCCATGCCTTCTGGAGATCATCTATTTGTTGTTTGATCTTTCTTTCCTGATCGCGCAATTTTGCCGCCTCTTCAAAGTGTTGATCGGCAATGGCTTTTTCTTTTGTTTCGGTAATTCTAGCCGCTTCTTCTTCCAGTTGCCGGGTGTCGGGCGGAGGCGTTACATTGCTGATTCTCGCTTTTGCTCCGGCTTCATCCATTACGTCAATGGCTTTGTCCGGCAGGAAACGCCCGGTTATATAGCGGTCTGACAATCTGACCGCGGCGTCGAGCGCGGCATTAAGGTATTTTACATTATGGTGCTCTTCGTATACCTTTTTGAGCCCATGAAGTATTTTAATAGCGTTTTCCACCGAGGGCGGATCAACGATTACAGGTTGGAAACGGCGTTCAAGCGCGGCGTCTTTCTCGATCCCTTTGCGGTATTCGTCCATCGTCGTGGCTCCGACGCACTGAAGTTCCCCGCGGGACAGGGCGGGTTTGATGATGTTTGCGGCGTCCATCGCTCCTTCCGCGCCGCCCGCGCCGACGATAGTATGTAACTCGTCGATGAAGAGGATGACTTTATCCGAATTCTTTACTTCATCAATGACCGCCTTGATACGTTCCTCAAATTGTCCGCGATATTTGGTGCCCGCCACCATCAGCGGCAGGTCGATTGCAAAAATATGTTTGCCCGCCAGTACTTCCGGGACAGTGTTGCTGGCGATAGCCTGAGCTAGCCCTTCAATGATGGCGGTCTTGCCCACCCCGGCTTCACCGATCAATACCGGATTGTTTTTTGTCCTGCGGCAGAGTATCTGGGTTACGCGTTCGATTTCATTTTGCCTGCCGATGACCGGATCAAGATCGCCTTTTCTTGCCATCTCGGTAAGGTCGCGTCCGAAAGCCTTGAGCGCGGTGAAATTGTTTTCATTCTGGGTTGCCTGAGCTTCAACGGATGTCTCATTCTCTTCGTTATCCGGCAGATAGTTGGGGTCAAGGGATTTGATGACCTCTTTGCGTACGGATTCCACGTCGACTTTAAGATTTCTCAGTATTCGTGCCGCGACGCTTTCGCCTTCGCGCAGCAGGGCAAGCAACAGGTGCTCAGTGCCGATGAAGTTATATCCCATAGATTGTGCTTCGCGCGCCGCCAATATGAGTATCTTTTTCAGGCGTTGAGTGAAAGGTACGATACCTTCCTTTTTGGTTTGTCCGCCCACGCCGCACTGTTTTTCCACTTCCAACCGGAGGTTGTTAAGGTTCAACCCCATATTATTAAGTACGGACACCGCTACACCTTCGCCCAGGGCGATAAGTCCCAGCAGCAGATGTTCCGTACCCACATAGTCATGATTGAAACGTTCAGCTTCTTTCTGCGCCAGAACCAAAACGTGTTTAGCTCTCGGCGTAAAATTTTTCATGCTTGAACTGAAATCAAAATCATCCATTGTCAGTTATACTCCCGATTTAGGATTATTATAGCAAATCATTAGTCAATGTATCATATAATAACAAAAAAACTCCACTCTTTCAACTAAGAGCGGAGTTTAAAATGAATTATTTTTCAGTTTTCGGGCAGTCAATCCCGGTTTTAGCGCCGCTGCCCGGTTTCAGGATTACTGAAACAATCCTTTGTGTTCATTTGCCACTTTTTCCACGTTTTCAGGAGTAATCAACAGATAACGCATGTCAAAAGCTTTGTCAACATCTGAGGGAGGTGCATCTTCACTGTATTTGATGCCGGGTTTGTAAGAGGTTACAGCCACGATATAACCCTGCTGGATGGCACCCTTCATTGCATGGACGTCGCCATTGTAAATTGCAATCTTCGGACGGGTTTCCGCGTTCATTTTCCATATCGTCATATTTTGCGCGTCGCGGGGGAGTCCGATCATGGAAACTACCAGTTTGCGATCTTTATGCTGAGCCAGGAGAGCGTCAAAATCTTTTGCGGTCATCATTTCTTCAACCGGCATAACAAAACCTTCTTCCTCGGGCATTCCTGCGGGCTGTGGAACGGTGATAGTAGTAACTTCGACGTTAGCTGAGCCAAGACCATCTTTCAGGCTGGTTATGAGTCTTTTGGTGCGTTCATTGGTGTCGAAATCGCTGTTTGCGACGACCAGGACACTTTCGCCACCGAATTTGCTCGCGAGGTATTTGCCCAATTTTTCAGCTTTAGCGCAAGCGAAACGGGTTTCATTTTCAATAATGGTTCTTGTGTCTCCATCGCCAAAGGCGCCTGTTTTAATCATGATTGTAACACCACACGCGATGACCACTATCAGAAGGCCGATCGCCAAAGGCTGCGCATTAGGATTGGTTCTCTGTTTTTTAGCACAGGCGATCATGCCTATAAGTGCCAACACCATGACGATACCAACAAGAATCACTGTTGCATTCATGTCTAGGTTCCCCTTTTGATTTTGTTTCTGCTTGTTTATGGCTTATTATCTGAGACATTACTCACTGTAAATCTATCACCTTCAAGTATCAAAAGCAAATTTTATTTATGTTAAAATTTATTTTTCTTTGTGTGGAAAAGATTTATTTATGCTTGTATTGTTTTGTTAGTGCTTTGTTTACAATGGTTAACAAGGTATAATTCCGGTTTATTTTCTTTTTGTGTAAATAAGCGGTATTGTACATTAAAACAGCGATATCGAAGCATTTAGTGCGTGAAATCTGTTCGTGGATAGCTGCCGAGAACCTTTACAAAGTGGCATAGCTCACTTAGTTTTGCTAGTGCTTCTTTGACTTTTTCGTCTCCCTGATGTCCGAGGAAATCTATAAAAAAGTAGTATTCCCAGTTGCGTTGCTTGGACGGACGGCTTTCGATGAAAGTCATCATGATATTTTGTTCTTTGAAAGGCAGGAGGCAGTCGTATAGTATGCCGACCCGATCTTTGGCGGCGAAACAGATGGAGGTTTTGTCGTCGCCGGTTTGCGCCGGTTGCTGTTTTGCTAGCACCAGGAAGCGGGTGGTGTTATCCGAACTGTCCTGAATATCACTTTCAATTATTTCCAGTCCGTAGAGTTCCGCTGCGAGTTTGCCGGCGATGGCGGCGGCGTGTTCTTCAGACGCCGCCTGTTGCGCGGCACGGGAATTACTGTTAATTTCGATGAGTTCTATTCCGGGCATATGCTGGAGCAGCCAGGCGCGGCATTGACCCAG
>JAFGXT010000035.1 GCA_016936495.1 Victivallales bacterium | reverse complement strand
CCTCCTCCATATAACGTTTGACCAGACGTTGCGCCAGGCGCCCGACCGGCACAATACGCTCCTTATTGCCCTTACCCGTCAGTCGGACCAGATTTTCCTCGAAACGAATGGAATCGATTCTAAGATTAGCGCACTCCGACACCCGCAGGCCGCAAGCATACATCACCTCCAGGATTACCCGGTTGCGGAAAGTCAACAGATCTTTGGCGCTGGCGGGAAATGCCTTCAATAACTTGTCCGTCTCCGCCGGCGACATGAAATCCGGCAGCAGACGCCATAGTTTAGGCGAATCCATAACATCGGTAATGTCCTGAGCGATAAGTTTTTCCTGAAACAGATAACGGAACAGCACCTTGATCGACACCAGACGCCGCGCCAGCGTAGCGGTAAGCATTCCTGTGCTCTTGCACTCGGTCAGATATTCGATGACGTCATTCCGCTTCAACATTTGGAATGACGCTACTTTTTGATCTTTCAGAAAAGTGATAAAGTGGAGCAGGTCAGATTTATACGCGTCGATAGAATTAGCGCTCAGTCCTTTCTCCACCGCCAGAAATCCGATAAAATGTTTTAAAACCGTTTCCATTTTCACTCCATTGCCATGTACTCCTTAACAATAGCGCGCTATAGCGAAATTTAAACCGTCGTCGGGCTCAAATTTCAAAGTAAATAAATTTTATGCTATTGAAACCATATCACCGTACCTGTAGAAAGTTGATTTTGCGTATTGTTATTTATTGATTTCAGTGTAGATTACATTTGTTGTAATAAGTTATGCGGGGAAAACGATGTTAGCAAAAACATATTCTGCGGCGGTTCTCGGAGTTGACGCCTATGCTATTGAAGTGGAAGTGAATACTACCGGAGAAGGCGAGTTCAGCGCGGTGTCTATTGTGGGATTACCTGACGCCGCGATCAAAGAAAGCCGTGATCGGGTGCGTTCCGCCATAGTCAATTCAGGATACTCTCAACCTCAAGGTCTTATCCTGGTGAATCTGGCTCCGGCTGACATCAAAAAAGAGGGAGCTTCATATGACCTGCCTATAGCGTTGGGCATTCTCGCCGCCGATGGTCATCTGGATCGCGAAAAACTATCGCGCACCGCCGTAATCGGAGAACTCGCGCTTGACGGTTCGGTACGGGCGGTAAAAGGCGCGCTACCTATAGCGCTTACCCTTAGTCGCATGGATAAAGTTGATGCCTTGCTGGTACCCTCGGCCAATGCCGAAGAAGCCGCTCTCGCGGCTGCGGGCAGAATCCCCGTATATCAAATCAATTATTTGTCTGAAGCCATAGATTTTTTGCGCGGAGCATTATTTTGCCCGCACCAAGCGAATATCAAAAGCTACAGCGAAAGCAGAACTGATTCCTGGCGCCAACCTGATTTCTGCGAAGTAAAAGGGCAGGCGATGGCAAAACGCGCGCTGGAAATAGCCGCGACCGGCGGACATAATACTCTCATGATCGGTCCGCCGGGAACAGGTAAAAGCATGTTGGCTCAACGTCTTCCGGGTATATTGCCGGAGATGAATCTGGATGAGACGATTGAAACCAGTAAAATACATAGTATCCTTGGTTTACTGTCATCGGGCAAACCGCTACTGAACTCACGTCCTTTCAGAGCACCGCATCATACTGTGAGTGACGCCGGACTGTTGGGCGGCGGCAGGAATCCCATTCCAGGAGAAATAAGTCTGGCACATAACGGCGTACTGTTTCTGGATGAACTGCCGGAATTCAAACGTAATGTACTCGAAGTTCTGCGTCAACCGTTGGAATCGGGCGAGGTCATAGTCTCACGTGCCGCCGGGAGTTTCACTTTTCCCGCTAATTTTATTCTGGTGGCGGCAATGAATCCATGTCCGTGCGGACATTATAACAATCCCAAACAGACCTGCCGTTGCAATTCCAGTCAGATAAACCGTTACCGCGCAAAAATATCCGGTCCTTTGCTTGACCGTATCGACATTCATGTGGAAGTCGCGCAACTTGATCAGAATGAACTCATGGCGGCGCCGACCGGAGAGACCAGCGAGCAGATACGAGCCCGGGTCGTCCGTGCTCGCGAAATACAGCAGATGCGTTATCATGGCACGGGCATATATTGCAATGCGCTGATGGGACCGCGTGAACTTCAGACGTTTTGTCGCTTGAATCGCGAAAATCAGACCTTGCTCCGCCATGCCATACAAAGCTATAATCTCAGCGCCAGAGCCTATGATCGCATTCTCCGGGTGGCGCGTACTATAGCCGATATTGCCGGAAGCGCGGATATTGCCGAAGAACATCTCTTTGAAGCCATTAATTACCGCACGCTTGATCAGTCCTATTGGTAAGGAATACAAGCAATGACTGGCTCTTCCCTGATAACTCTTAAACCCATTGGCTATGTCCGTTGTGGACAGAAATATCGTTATGAGGCTCCACGGCAGGCAGTGTTGGCGGACAATCAAGGCATCATCGAACTGGAAGGCGGAATGAATTTCGAGGCGGCATTGACTGACCTGGATGGCTTTGACCATATCTGGGTAATCTTCGCTTTTCACCTCAATAGCAACTGGAAGCCCAAAGTAACTCCTCCGTTAAAAGGACACTCCAAAAAGACCGGGGTGCTGGCTACACGTTCGCCGCATCGTCCAAATCCGTTGGGTATGAGTTGTGTCAAACTCGTAAAGATACAAGGACGCAAACTGTTCATTGAAAATTTCGACATGCTGGATGGTACTCCGGTGCTGGACATTAAGCCATATATCGTACTGTCGGACTCTCATCCTGATGCGTCTCGCGGCTGGTTGCCCGACGAATCGGGGAATGAATGGGCAGTGGAGTTTTCTCCGCTGGCTGCGGAACAGGCGGCATTTATCAAAGCCGGATGCGGACTTGATCTTGAAGTTTTCTGCAGGGTGCAACTGGCGCACGAGCCGTTTTCCGCCGAACGCAAACGCATTATCGCAGATGATAACGGTGGATATTATATCGCATGTCGCACCTGGACGGTCGCATATTGTCCTGACCATACCCGACATTGCATACTGGCGTCTGAGATAAAATCAAACTATTCTGCCGATGACCTCCGCTCCGGTGCGGAGGATATTTATAACGACAAAGAACTGCATCGCAAATTTAATCGACAACAGTTTTTAAGCAAGTAGAATCAGGAGTCGTAAATCCCTGTTTTTTACAATTTTAATATGGAATATTAAATTTACAATAATTAACAATAATATGAGATCAAACGTATATGATAGAGAAGTTATATAAATTTTTTGAGTTGAAAGAAAGAAACACCAATATACGCACCGAGGTCTTTGCAGGTATCACTACTTTTGCTGCGATGGCCTATATCATCTTTGTCCAGCCCGGGATTTTGTCTGGACAAGCTTTCGGGATGAACACCGGGATGGATTTTGGCGCACTGGTTACAACCACTTGTATAGCGTCGGCGTTCGGATGCATTATGATGGGATTGCTTGCTAATTTTCCGGCCGGATTGGCGCCGGGTATGGGCGAAAACTTTTATCTGGTGCTGTCGGTACTGCCTGTCTGTGCTGGAGTGCTGGGACTGAAAGTGGGCGCGCCGGAAGTGTGGCAACTCGGATTGGGAGTGGTGTTTGTGTCGGGAGTATTGTTCGCTCTGATATCTTTTCTGAACGTCAGACGTTTCCTCATGCATTCGATCAGTCCGAGCATGAAGCACGCTATAGCCGCAGGTATCGGCTTGTTCATAGCCCTGATCGGACTTGAGCATGGCGGCATAATCGTCTCTCAGAACGGACATTATATTCTCAATTCGACTTTCAAATCTCATAGTATGCTGATATTTTGCGCTGGTCTGATCGTCATGTCGGTATTACATATCCGCAAGGTTCGTGGCGCAATCCTTCTAGGTATAGTTTCTTCATCCGTATTGGCGTTCGCCCTCGGGGATATCACACTCAGTGGCATGCCGGTAGGGCTGCCCGAAAATCCTATGCCGATAATCGGTAAGATGGATATTCCAGGCGTGTTTAAAGCAATATTCAACTTGCTTCCGCTCATAATAATCTTCACTTTTATGGATGTATTTGACACGCTTGGTTGCGTGGTCGGTCTCGCCTCATGCTCAGGTCTTATGAAAAACGATGAACTTCCGGGAGCCCCGCGCATATTTGCCGCAGATGCTACCGCCACCATCGCCGGAGCGGTAGTCGGACATAGCACTGTTACCGCTTATATTGAGAGTGCGGCTGGCATTGAATCCGGAGGCAGAAGCGGCATGACCGCGCTGATTACCGGCATATGTTTTATGATTGCGTTATTTTTTACGCCATTCATCAGTGCCGTCGCCGGGTATATGCCTATAACCGCTCCTGCGCTGGTCGTGGTGGGAGCGATGATGATGCAAAGTACTGCGAAAATAAAGTGGGATGATTTCAGCGAATCAATACCGGCATTTCTGATAATCGCGGGTATTCCGTTTTGTTACAGCATAGCTGATGGAATGCTTATTGGTTTCATTGCTTATCCGGTCATCAAGTTACTTTCAGGAAAAGGTCGCGAAATAACCTGGTTGAACTACCTGCTGGCAGCGATACTCGCGACATTCCTCATCTTCATTAAAGGGTAAAGAAATGAGGGGTCAGACCTACACATTGTTACATTTTTAATGGCGAACGCCCTGTTTACTGCCGAAGCATACTACCAGGTGGACGCGTGCCGGTTCATCGTTGAAATTGTCAATGCGGTGCTCAATGTCGCATTGATATATTATCACGTCTCCGGCATTTAATACCGCTGTGTTCTTGCCGGCGGTAACTTTTACACTGCCTTCAAGTACAGTCAAATATTCCTCTGTCCCGGAATAGTGCGAGTTGGATTTTAGCGTGGAATGCGGACGAAATGTGAGTATATACAATTCCAAATCTTCCGCCAGTTGTATCGGCGACAGCACATTTATATGTACACCCTCTTGATCGGTGTCCAGAGTTGTGATGTCATCCTTGCGGTTGATCTCGAATTTGCGGACGTTTTCCTCTCTGCCTTTGAGCATGGCGTTGAAGTCCAGTCCCAGCGCGTAAGCAATCTTCCACGCGGTCGCCACCGTCGGATTCGCCTTTCCCGCTTCGATTTGCGACAGCATCGCTTTTGATACTCCGCTCCTGCGCGAGAGCTCATCCAGAGACAAATGTTGCTTTTTGCGTTCTTTCTTTACATTAAGTCCGATTGCCGGAGGCTCCGGGATTTGTGTCATTATCGCGATTCTCCAAATAAATTGTTTGATTTATAATCTACTCTCTCTTGACATAATTTGCAAGTTTATTATAGTAGTATATGGTTCGATATATTAAACTATTTTAAACGGGAGTTAAATTTATCTGATGAAAGCCTTAGTTAAAGCCAAAGCGGAGCCAGGGTTGACGCTGCTGGATGTACCGGAACCGGAGGTCGGTGTCAATGACGTGCTTATAAAGATAATAAAGACATCTATTTGCGGCACTGATGTGCATATCTACAATTGGGACGCGTGGTCTCAGCGTACGATTCCGGTGCCCATGACGATCGGGCATGAGTTTGTGGGGCGCGTCGTCGGACTGGGTTCGAACGTGCATGATTTCAAGATAGGTGATCTGGTCAGCGGGGAGGGGCATGTGGTTTGCGGACGTTGTCGCAACTGCCTCGCCGGGCGCAGGCATCTTTGCGCGCATACCAGCGGGGTAGGGGTGAACCGAACCGGTGCGTTTGCCGAATATTTATCTATTCCGGTTACTAACGTATGGCATTGTGATTCAAATATTCCGACGGATGTGCTGGCGTGTTTTGATCCGCTCGGCAATGCCGCGCATACCGCTTTGTCATTTCCGGTTTTAGGGGAGGATGTTATTATCACCGGAGCCGGTCCGATAGGTATAATGGCGGCGGCGATAGTGCGTCTTGCCGGAGCGCGTTATGTGGTGATAACCGATATTAATGAATATCGGCTGGAGCTGGCACGGAAAGTCGGCGTCAATCTCGCGGTTAATATCAAAGATGTTGGCTTGGAGGAAGTGCAAAAACAACTGGGTATGCATGAGGGGTTTGATGTAGGATTGGAAATGTCCGGCAGCCCGGTGGCGTTCAAGCAGATGGAGCAGAATATGTGTCACGGTGGCAAGATCGCGATGCTGGGGATTCAACCGGACGATTCTACTGTGGATTGGAATACCATTGTGTTCAACGGTTTGACCATAAAGGGCATTTACGGACGCGAGATGTATGAGACATGGTATAAGATGACCTCTATGATTCAGACCGGATTGGATATTACCCCGGTAATAACTCATCATTACAACTATAAAGATTATGAAAAAGGTTTTGAGGTGATGCGCTCCGGAAAATCCGGTAAAGTCATTCTCAACTGGGAGGAATAAACATGCAGGCTTTTGATATTATTAATCGTACTCTGAATGATATAAAAAATAGCGGGTTATATAAAAATGAACGGGAAATAGGTTCATCTCAGCAACCTGAAATAACTCTTGGCGACGGCAGAGAAGTATTGAACATGTGTGCCAATAATTATCTGGGGTTGGCAAATCATCCCGAGATAATTGCCGCCGCCGAAGACGGATTGAAAAAATGGGGGTTCGGGCTGGCTTCGGTCAGGTTTATATGTGGAACTCAGTCTATTCATAAAAAGCTGGAGAGCGAACTCAGTAACTTCCTTGGCACGGAGGACACTATTCTGTACAGCTCCTGTTTCGACGCCAACGGTGGACTTTTTGAAACATTACTCGGCGAGGAAGACGCAATAATTAGCGATGAGCTCAACCATGCCAGTATCATCGATGGTATACGCCTGTGCAAAGCGCGGCGGTTGCGTTATAAAAACCGTTGCGTGTCCGCGCTGGAAGAGCAACTCAAGGAGGCGGCCGGAGCACGGATAAGACTTATCGCCACTGATGGCGTGTTTTCTATGGATGGCTCCTATGCACCTTTGGACGATATTTGTGCTCTTGCACAGAAATATGACGCGCTGGTGATGGTGGATGATTCTCACGCCTGTGGCTTTACTGGTTCTGATGGCAGTGGTACGCCCGCCATGTTTGGCGTCAAAGATCAGGTCCATATTGTTACTGGGACTTTAGGTAAGGCGCTTGGCGGAGCTGGTGGCGGTTTCACCAGCGGCAGGCAGGAAATAATTGATCTTTTGCGTCAGCGTTCGCGACCGTATTTGTTTTCCAACACTTTGTCTCCGGCGATAGTTTGCGCTTCGCTGAAGGCTTTGGAGTTGGCGCGGAATCCGGAATTGCGCGAAAAGCTCAAACGCAACACTGTATATTTCAGGAACGGAATGGCGCAAGCCGGTTTTGACGTACCGCCTGGAGATCATCCGATTGTGCCCATCATGCTGGGCGATGCTGTACGCGCCGCGAATATGGCGGAACAGCTTATGCAAAAAAACATTTACGCAGTCGGTTTTTTCTATCCGGTGGTTCCCATGGGGAAGGCGCGGATCCGGGTGCAGATTTCCGCGGCTCACACTACTGAGGAGCTGGACAGAGCGATAGCGGCTTTCGCCGCATTGAAATAGATATTTGTGATTTATTTTGTGTTTCGAGTGTTTGAAATACTGTATTCGTTAATTATAGTAATTTCTCATCTGGAGGAATTGGCATGGTTGCGAAGAAAGACGGGATGAAAACAGCGAAACGCAAAATAATTATTTTTATTACGGTTGGAACTTTAGTGGTTTTTGCTGGTTTGTGCTACTGGGGCTGGAGTGTTTATAAAAAGAATGTCCGCTTGATGGAAAATATAAAATTGGCTACAGCCAATCCTGAAGGTCTCAGTCCCGGAGCTCTTGTCAATAGAATAGATCGCGGATTTTCCAAACTTCCGCGTGAAGAACAAAACCGTATTCTGAATGATCCCAAACTCCTTGCCGAACGAATTGAACAGGCTTCTTTCGACAACTACAAGCAGGCATTCGGTACACTGTTTTCATTACCCGAACCCCTGCGAAAACAGCTCATACGGAATTCCGCTGATAAGATAAATTCATCCATTGATCGTAATCCGGTCAAGGTTGAAGCTTTTTATGAAAGTGAAGCAGGTAAGGCAGCCATGCGGGCTGCTTCAAGATATTTTATGCTTGAGCTGAACGGAAAACAAAAAAATGAATTACAACCGCTGACCGATGCGTTTAATAAGATTCATCGGCGAATGGCGAAAGGAAATAAAAAATGAATATGTGCCGAAATACAACAAAGTTCAATTTTACTATTGTCGAACTCCTTGTGGTTATAGGTGTTATTGCCATTCTTGCCGGTTTGCTGCTGCCAGCTTTTACCAAAGCCAAAGGTAGCGGCAACCGCGCACAGTGTATTAATAATCTCAGTCAGATAGGCAAGGCTTTGGAAATGTACGCGCAAGATAATGATGGCTATTTCCCTGGTGGATGCACCTCTCAGAAACTTACTGACGCCGCCCGTATTCCTGTTCAGGGATTGTTGAGCGCTTATTTGCGGAACAATGATTTGTATAAATGCCCGGATGAACGGGAAGGACTTTTTGAGGCCGAAGGCAGTAGTTATATTTGGAACTGGTTGCAAATAGACCTGCCGGGTAATGAACGCTCAGGACAGAGTAAATATTCGGTCGTTCCCTTCGGGGAGGCGACGGCGTCAAGCTTTCCGGTCATGATCGACGCCGGATCCTATCATGGTAAATCCGGCGAAAAACGTTCTATTAATGTGTTGTTCGCCGATTGGAGCGTAAATACCGCCGGGGAAATCAAATTCCTTTAATCGCTTAATCTTCCAGCAGCTTTGCCGCCTGACTGTCCAGTTCCGGTTCTATGGCATAGGTCTTATCTTGTTCTCCTTTGCCGGACGAATTATTTTTTCTGTTATTGCGGGCGATTTTGACGTCTTCGCGGTCGCAAACCACATTGGATCCGGTTTCCAGATGCACCGTTACTTTTTGGGTCAGTAAATTCCGGTCGATGATTTTTCCGCAACCTTCGGCGCATTCACAATATTCTCCCCGGCGCGGCATCTTTTTTTCCAGATCTAAATAGCCTTTATGTTCATATTTTAAGCAGCACTTTAAGCGTCCGCAGGCTCCGGAGATGGTACTTGGGGTCAGAGACAGATCCTGATCTTTGGCCATTTTTACATTGATAGACTGAAATTCACGGATATACGATGAACAGCATAATTCACGGCCGCATACGCCCAAACCGCCGTAGATGGCGGTCTCGTCGCGGACGCCGATCTGGCGTAGCTCTATTCTGGTGTTAAGGGTCTGGGATAACTCTTTTACCAGTTCCCGGAAATCGACTCTGCCCTCGGATGTAAACTGGATGGTAACGAGTTTGCCGTCAAAAGAATAATGCGAATTCAGCAGTTTCATCGGCAGATTGAGCTTTTCCACAATCTTTTCAGTGGTGCGCAGGGAGGATTTCGCCCGCATTTCGTTTTCATGCGCTTTGCCTTTGTCATGCATAGTAGCTTTTCTCTGAATGCGTGGACAATCGTCGGCGGGCTTTTCACTTTTGAATTCGCCGTAATGCTGGACAATTTGACCGTAATCAGTATAATGGTCTCTTTTTATTATCACCCAGTCGCCGGATTTAAGGGCTAGATTGTCGTTGGCTTTCGCCTTGTATTTAGCTCCGTTGTCAAGACGGATATTGAAAAGTATTTCCATTAAAAACTCCTTCATCGTATAGAAAAACCGGATTCACCGCGAACCACAATTATTATAAACCACGATACACTAACCCGCCAGTAAGGTTTTTGCAACTTCTGTATTGAAATAGGAGAGTTTTTGTTGAAAAATATTGAGCTTTGAAAAGGATTCCGGACAGAGGTGCAAGCAGATGTTTCTTTAAGAAATGTGAAAGGACTTACAGAAATAACTACAACCCCTGCCCGGAATTTTTAATATATCAAAAATAAGCATCTTTGTTAATTATAACACTGCCTAACTTATCTTTGATGTTAGAATATTCAAGCTCGACTTACATTAAAAATAGCAAATAAACTTAAGCTTGGTGAAGGCGATTTTTTAATCCCTTTTACCTGTAAGGCTTTATGGACTTTTTGCGGGATGGGTAAAATAGTCGTTTAAAACAATGTTCATCCAACATCCGGAGGGATTCACCAGTTTGCCCTGATAAGTCTGGCGGTATCCTCCAGTGCTTCAGGAACTACCCGGGAGCCGCCAAGTACGGGCATGAAGTTAGTGTCTCCGATCCAGCGCGGGACGATGTGCTGGTGAATATGGTCGGCGACCCCGGCTCCGGCGGCTATACCTAAATTGAAGCCGATATTGAACCCGTCCGGTCTCATGAGTGATTTCAGTACGCATTCAGACTTGATGGTCAGTGTCATCAGTTCCGCCTGTTCATCGGCGTCAAGCTCGGAGATGTCTCCGATATGGCGGTAGGGAGCCACCATCAGATGTCCGGAATTATATGGATAACGGTTAAGGATTACAAACATGTGTTTGCCTCTGAAAATGACCAAAGTTTCTTCGGGAGAATTGAAATCCTCTTTTTTTCCGCATAAAAAGCATCCGCCATTTTTCGGGGAGCGTATAAATTCTATTCTCCATGGCGCCCATAGCGGTCTGACGGCATCTTCTGATGACTGCATAATTATTGTACCGTAGTTATAGTTATAATTGTCATAAGGAGGAAGCTAGCCACCGGAATGGGCGGCTCGTAATACTTATATATAATTGTAATAATTTATTTGACCTGTATCACCGCCATGTTACCGACGCCGAAGACAGTGCCCGCCTTGCCTGCATGTTCGGGTATTTCAACTTTGCCGGCAGGGAAATCCTTTTTGAATATCTCGTCTTTATAAGGGCTGTTATTTACCAGCCATACAGCTTTGTACTCGGTTTTTTCCCAGCCTTCCGGCGCGAATTTACCACGCACATGTACCAGTAGATAAATCGTTGCGGGCTGGTCTATGGTAAAACTGAAAGCGGCTCCAGGTACGTTGCCTTTTCCGCGCGGGATGATAACGCAGGGCAATTCTTTCATGAAATCCGGGAATTTCGCGAGTTTATATGGCGCGGAACGCATGATGCCTTCTTTTACTGTAGTCAACTTTGCGCCTTTGCTTAGTTCAGACACCTTCAACTCATTTGCGGATCCGGTAACGGCGGTAAATCCGGCAAGAATAGCTACGATCAGGGTTTTAGCAATCTTCATGGTGAATTCCTTTTTTTAGCTGTGTGATGACCTTTTCCCCGGTCTTGTACTATACTTTATACTGCCCACATAGCAAAAAACAAGTCGTGTTTGGGCAATATTAATAAAGATTTTGACTTTTTTGGTGAGAGAGCCCTTGAATATTGAGCGTTTAATGGTATCTTTACTGGCTTTGTTTGTACTTGACTATTTCATTTTGAACAATTAAAGTTATAAATGGATATAATAATAAACTAACAACAGGATTTATGAAAAATGAGAAAAGATCTTCATCCTAAATACGGCGACGCCAAAGTAAGTTGCGCTTGTGGACATACCTGGGAAATCCAGTCAACCAATCCCGAATTCAAAGTCGGTATCTGCGCCAAGTGCCATCCGTTCTTCACCGGCACTCAGAAATTTGTGGATACTGCCGGTCGTGTGGAAAGATTCCGTCAGCGTTACGGCAGCAGACAGGGCTGATAAGCCGTTGTTATTTGAAAAAACGCTTGAGGCTACTCTCAAGCGTTTTTTGTATTCAGCATATGGAGTTTTTTTATGACCCCCGGTGATATTTCCAGATATATAGAGAAACAGAAGAACCATTTCAAGGAATTGGAGGCAAGGCTTTCCGACCCTGCCATTTACGCTGATCACCTGGAGTCGAAAAAAGTATCTTTGGAGCATCGTAAACTTTCCTCGCTGTTTAAGCTTTATGACCGTTGGACGGAGGCGTTGCAGGAGTTAGAGGACAATCGCAGTCTTCTTGAAGAAGAAAGCGACGGGGAATTGAGCGAGATGATCGCTGATGACATCGCCGCGCTTGAGGCTGAGACCCTCAAACTGGAAAAACAAGTACAGATTGCGCTTATTCCCCCTGACCCCAACTCCGCGCGTAATATTATTGTTGAAGTGCGCCCGGCGGCGGGAGGCGATGAAGCCGCGTTGTTTGCCGGAGAACTTTACCGGGTATACACCCGTTTTGCTGAAACGCAGAAATGGAAAGTTGAAATACTTGACTATACCGTCAGCGATCTCGGCGGCATTAAAGGTGCCATGTTTTCTCTTGCCGGAGATGACGTCTATTCAAAGATGAAATATGAAAGCGGAGTGCATCGTGTTCAACGTGTGCCCGTTACCGAATCCGGCGGCAGGATCCACACTTCCACTGTAACCGTTTCTGTCATGGGAGAAGCTGAGGAAGTTGAAATGGACATTAATCCGGAAGACCTTAGAATCGATGTTTTCCGGGCTTCCGGTCCGGGCGGACAGTGTGTGAATACCACAGATTCCGCGGTACGCATCACACATATTCCCACCGGGGTCTGCGTGGTCAGTCAGCAGGAAAAGTCTCAGCACCGCAACAAGGATCTTGCTATGCGTGTATTGCGTGCCCGTCTGCTTGAGCACGCTCAGCAGCAGGAAATGGCGAAACAGGCGGCGGAGAAACGTTCTCAAGTGGGAACTGGAGATCGTAGTGAACGTATAAGAACTTATAATTTCCCGCAGAACCGGGTAACGGATCATCGTTTTGGTGTATCCATGTATAATCTGCCGTTGCTTATGGAGGGTGACTTCGAGCCATTGCTCGAAGAGATCACCGCAGTTGACAGCGAGCGCCAGTTCGAATCCTTGCTGGAAAACCAGTAAAATTACGGGGTTTGGGCACGTTCGATCACTCTGTGGCGGAAGTCTAAATTGTTCCTGAAGCTCCGGTGCGTCAGCGCCGCCGCCGCGGCCAGAATAAACATCAATGCCGCTGTTAGCATTAGTACGAAAATTGTGGCGAATCCTTGCTCATGTTTGTTCATTTTGCACCTCCTTCCCGGGCGACAATACGGAAAAAGCGTTCATCGCGTATATTTTTTTTCGCTCCAGGTTCATATATTTCCAGGATCAGCAGTGAGCGACCCGCCGCCTGGGGTTCGGGTTCGTGTCGAAAGCGTGCCTTATACTTATTCGGCAATGCCTGCGCCCGCTGAAAGTCGGGGCAGGATAAGAGAATACGACCATGTTCAAAAGTTGCCTCGCCACCTTCAGTAAAGATTATTTTTTCCGGTTCACACTCCAGCACCGCGCCGGCATGTGCCGCGAAACGACGCCAGTCCGAAGTCAGGGTATCCAAAGAGCATATCAGTTCCGACTGCCGCTGCTGGCTGAAAGTCGCTTGCTGTCCCTGATAGTATAAATAAAGTGTGGCGTTGCCGATGATGGCAAATATGGGTATGACTATAATTACTTCGAGCAGGGTGTAATGGTTAATTCTTTTCATGGGGCACACTCCAGTTCCACGGCGATGAGCGGTTTTCCGTTAGGACGTTTCAATTCCAGATGTGCTTTGCCGCCGGAGTAAGCGAATTCCGGCTTGAACGCTTTACGGGATTCCAGTCCGGATGCGGTGAATTCCTCCTGGAATATTTGTTGTATACGTGCAGCGGAGGCGTCGGGAGTTGCGCCAAGTCGTTCCAGGGTATTGTCTACAACTGCTATGCCGCGGCGGTCTTCCGAGACGTTGTGCGACATTTTGCCGAGTACCCGCAATGAGATCGAGAATGCCACGCCCAGTATCAACAGCAATGCCATTGCCGCGATTACATCTGCCATTATAAACATTTGTATTCTAGATTTTTTTCTTGTTTTCATATTAAATATGCCTCCTTATTTGAAATCAGGCCTGTTTCCGCCATTGATCTTGCCACGGTTTGCAAGTCCGCGCCGGGGCAGGTGGTCAGGCGGTCGCGTATTGCCGCCAGCGAGGGTTTTCCGGCAATGAAATCCCGCCAGGCGTCATCGGGTTCAAAGCATGCCGCGACCGGAATCCGGCGTCCGCCCTTGGACGGCGCCAGCAATCTTTGTGTAACGATTCCGCTCAGGGCGGCGGCGACAAGAAAAGGTTCAAAGCCCTGATGCAGTATACGCCCGTACACCGAGGGGATGTCTCCGGCGTGAAAGGTACTGATGACCAGATGTCCGGTGAGCGCCGCGTCGAGAGCGACTTTTACCACCTCGCGGTCGCGCATTTCGCCGACCACCAGTGTTTTTACATCCTGCCGCAGTGCGGCGCGTAGAGCCTGAGTGTAGTCCCATTCTTCGCCGCAACGAGACAGTGACACCTGGGTGATGCCTTCAATGCGGCATTCAACGGGATCTTCAATGGCGATGATCGAAGCCGGATCGCGATGATTCTTGAGCAGTTCGCGCACCATTGCGTAGATGGTGGTGGTTTTTCCGCATCCGGTCGGACCGGTGAGTACGATCATACCGCCGGGGCGGGATAGCATTTTCTTCAACACTGTCAGTGTCTCTGTTGAGAAGCCGAGTTCATCCAGAGTTTGCGGAGTAGCGGAACGATCCTGAAGTCTTACGGTAATGCGTTCGCCGTTGATAGTGGGCATGGCGGCGACGCGGAACTCGACATTGCCGAATCTGCTGTTGTCAACGATTACTCCATCTTGAGCGATGTGATTGCGGTAGGTGAGCATTTGCGCCATAACCTTCAGTCTGGTAACGCATTGCTGTCCGACCCCGGAGGGCAGGTGGGCTGATGTTTTCTGTACGCCGTCGAGTTTCAAGCCGACGGTGT
>JAFGXT010000355.1 GCA_016936495.1 Victivallales bacterium | reverse complement strand
TTAGTGAGCAGAGGCGCGGCGACGACGAGCGAGCCGTCAGCAAGGACTTTCATAGTACAGGCGGCGTCGGCATTGGCGTCGCCGGTAAAACGGGGGAGAGTTGACAGATCGCCGCATTGGAGGACGCGGACATGGCGATTGAGCTTGTACTTTTCAGTATCGTTAAACACCTCAAGAACGCCCTCGGCGAAAGAGGGAGCGACTACGCATTCGACAAAAGTGCTCATGATCTCTTCGGCGGTTTCTTTGTCCAGCTCGGTGTTGAAGGCGATGGCGCTGCCGAACGCGGCGCGGGCGTCGGCGTTTCTGGCTTTGATATATACGTCTTTGAGGGATTCGCCTTCGCGCATGATAGCGGCGCCGCTGGGATTGACGTGTTTCATGACCGCGCAGGCGGGTACATCGGTGAATTTAACGATATTCAGCGCGTAAGAGATGTCTTCAAGGTTGGTCTGAGAAAGTCCGCTTTTGCCGTTTTTGAGCATTTTCATATCGCCGATGACGCTAGTGGTTCCAGCGGGTTTATAGTATACCGCGGGCTGATGGGGGTTGGTGCCGTATCTGAGGTCTTCGACTTTCACGTATTGTCTGCCCATGATTTCCACGCTCGCGGGAAAATCGCCAATATTTTTCGAAAGATAAGAGTTACGATTGAGTTCCTGTGCCATTTTTTTCTCCGATTTTTAAATTATCTGAATTTTGTGTTTGCTGTTTTCTGTGTTTGTGTTAAATTGAGATAGAGTAAACTACAACATTTTACGTGGTTGGCAAACCCACTCAGCAACCAATTTGCTATTTTAATTGATTAAGCAATATATTTTCGGGGTGTTTGATGACTTTTAACAATGTCGGCAGTCGCGGGGGACGCGGTCTGTTTATTACTTTTGAAGGCCCGGAGGGATCGGGCAAGACTACGCAGTTACAACTTTTGAAAAAATATCTGGAGGGCAGGGGGCACAGATGCGTCGCCACTCGTGAGCCCGGCGGAACCGCTCTAGGGGAACGCCTCCGGGAAGTCATCAAGCATCATGACGGCGAAGAAACTATTGCCGATGAAGCCGAACTATTGTTGATCGCCGCCGGTCGGGCTCAGCATGTCAGAAAACTTATTGAGCCTTCATTGGAAGCTGGCAAGATCGTGTTGTGCGACCGGTTTTATGATTCCACCACCGCCTATCAGGGGTATGCGCGCGGAATTGATATAAATTTTGTTTCACGACTAAATGAATACGCTTCATGCGGATTCAAGCCGGATATAACTTTTCTGCTTGATCTGGTGCCGGAGGAAGGCTTTGAACGTACCTCGCGGCGTATTGAGACATTGTTGCTTAATGACAGGATAGAGTCCGCGGGAATAGATTTTCATCTTGCGGTATACGACGGATTTCATAAAATCGCGGCGCGGGAGCCTGAACGCGTCAAAATAGTTCCGGCAGATGGGCCGGTGGAACTGATAAGCCAACGGGTGAGGGAGCTTTTTGATAATGCTTTTCCTGAAATATAAAGAAAAATTTCCAGTACTGCTCAGCTCGCTGGTCAACGCCCGGCGTGCCGGACGAATGGCGCACGGTTATTTACTGCATGGCGATAATCATGTATTGCGCGAGGAGCTTGCCATCCTCACCGCCCAGATCGCGCTATGCGCGTCTCCTGAAGCCGACGGCACCCCCTGTGGCAAGTGTGACGTCTGCGACAAGCTTGAACGCGGCGCATACCCAGAACTTAACATCCTGCGCCCCAGCGGGAAAATGCGCTTTATCAAAGTCGGCGACCGGATAAATCCTGAGGTCAATACTCTGCGCTGGTTTGAAGATATTTTTTATAAGACCACCACTTCGCAATACTCTCGCAAAGTCGGTATAATCTATGATGCCGACCGGATGAACGGAGAGGCTCAGAACGCTTTTCTCAAGACGCTTGAGGAGCCGCCGTCAAATACCTTTTTCATACTGACCACCGGTAATCCCTCGGCATTGCTGCCTACGACCCGTTCGCGGTGTCAACTGCTGATGGCGCTGGAGAACCGCACGGAATTTGATTTTGAAGGTTTTGAGCTGTTGCTGGATTCTTTGCGGAAGTTATCTTTTGAAGCTACCGGCGACTTGATCAAAGCGGAACAGTGTGCCGGTATAGTCATCGCCGTGGCTGCGTCTTTGCGTGCGCAAGCGGAAAGCGGCGCCAAAGAGGAATGGAGTGAGCGTCTGGACATGGCTCAAGAGCTTGAGTCCGCAGGCAAAAAACGTATTGAAGAACAATTTTCCGCCGCCGCAGTAGCTGAATATTTGCGTATGCGCACATATTTTCTGAGCGTGATACACACCTGGTTCGCGCAACTTTTCCAGTTGGGTTGCGGCGCCGCGCCTGAACGCTTGGCAAATCCTGAATTTTTCGCGGACATGGTTTTGCCGGAAAAGATTGATACGGAGCGAGCCGCCGAAGCGTTGCGTTTTACTGAGGAGTTGATATTCAACCTCAAGTTTAACGTCGATGAATCGCTTGCTTTACGCACATTCTGTTTGAATGTGGCAATCAACAGCTGATTTCATATTGTAACCGTCTGACGGTTTTTTAGCTGATATTCCCGCAGGCTCTCAATATCCTTTCTCATATCGCCTATCGCGCCGGATATTTTACGGTGCTCGCTGAGCATATCCGCAAGTATCTTTTTCATACTGTCGCCGGACTTAGTCGTGCTGGAGTGATAAGTCCTTGCATGTTGCTTCTGCGTGTTCATCTCCAGATGCTTGAGTGCCGCTCCGAAAGTTTCAAGGCTGCGTTCAATGCGTTCGCGTTCCGCCTGCGCGTTCTTTTTTTCTGTGACGTCTGATGTTTTCGTCGGTTTTGCGTCCGCTAACGCTTTTTGCAATTTCCGTACTGCTTCCGATAAATTCTCAATGTTGTTCAGCATAATCATGTTCTCCCTGGTTTTGTATACAAATCTGAAAATTTGTCAACCGTCACCGGAAGTTGACAAATTCCCCTTATATAAAATATGCATTAAAACAGGGAGTGGACAATGGATATATTTGCGGATGTCATTAATACACATGTTAATTTTCAATCGGAGCGCTCCGGCGTTCATCGCCTCCGGGTAATATCGGTAAAGCAGTATTGCATATGCAATAAATTGGCGGAGATTCTGCGTACGTATCTGCACGAACCCGAACAGGAACTCCTGTTTATGCTGGACGCAGCGCTCAATATTCTTAAGCAGGACGTAACCGCTTATCTGCCGCCGGAATCCATAAGTTTAAACAGTGAAATAAACAGCATGGATATTCCTGAAATGCTGGATTTTATGTCAAGACTGTTTCCTGTATGCGCGTGCCGCGTATTCGATACCGATATTGCTTTTGCGGCGGGGCGAATCATGACACGTTTTGGAAAATATGACCTTGCCGCATTGCTGGATATGCCTGTTACAGAATTTTCCGCGCTGCTAACTCTCGCTGAAAAGATGCAGGCGGACGAGGCGCTGGAGCTGCATCTTGCCGCCAGTAATGCCTTTCATCATGCCGACGCCTCGGAACTGAAACGTAAACGGGGAGCCATCACATCGGAAGTTGGAGCATTCAACCAGCCCCGCGATATGTCCCCGGATGACTATCAAGCGGCACGGAAACTGGCTTTGGAAATAACGCATAAGCACATTACAACCGTAAAGGAGAATTGATAAATGAGAATCACGCATTACAACAATGTCGATTTCAGTATTGACGCCAATGGTAACATCAGTCGCAAATCCACCTGGCACGTTATGGATGACACTGCCAACGCCGGAAACTGGACTGGTCTGTTGGAACGGGTCAAACAATGGGCGGGCGAGCCCGGCGGCCCCTGGAAACTTCCCGGTGGAAATTCACAAAGTTTTGTCGAAGACAGTTCATTTGTCGTCAGCGGCATAAACTTCAAGGCCGTCAACCGTTTTATGTATGAAGTGGAATTCATCGGGAAAAAAGCTCATTTGCAGGCTCAAATGAACGGACGCCCTCACATCCGCGTCAATCAGTTTGCGGAAACGGAAAAGTCTGCGGTATGGAAAATTCATGCCGATAGCTTGGAAGGTTTTTTACCGCAAGTCGGCGACGTGCTCGACTGGGCGGGCGAACTGTTTATGTGCGCAGAAATCGATTGCGAATCCAGTGGTGCCGGACAGTATGAGGTTACTTTGCAGGCAAAGGATATGTCTGTTCTGATGATTGGAAATCCGGTATTCCAACGTGGCAATGATCTGGAATCACGTAAAACCGCAAAATGGCGGGTGGGGATCGATGCCATTGATGCCTTCATCGCGGAGCACGACGTCAATACCGACGCTTCCGCTTGGGCGGGGGACGGATATTTTGTGGTCGAGGTCAACACCGAAGCCATTGGAACTCTGGGCTACTATGTCAACGTCGAAGCAAAACATATCGGTGTAAGGCTTATCGATATAAGAAAATCGGAAAAGTTCAAAAGCTATGATGATTACGGCGGTGTACAGACTGAAACCGTATATACAGGCAGATGGCAGGTCCATGCCGATCGTCGTCAGGAATTCAACGGTATATGCGGACAGAGCGCCGATGGCTGGAGCGAAACCGGTTTTACCGTGGTGCTGGTGTCCCCGGTCATGCTCTCGGAACTTGAATACGAATACACCCTCGAAGCCCGCAATCTGGAAAACGCCACTGTCGGAATGACTTTTGAATACGATCCGCGCGAAAACTTGCGCAATCGCAATGACGTCAACGCTTTCCCTGCGGAATTCATCCTCTCCGCGGAACAATGTGGCTGGCGTATGCACGATGGACGCTATGTGAAAATATCCGAACTCGATCCCGGCGCCTGGACACCTGACTCCGATTGTCCCTTTCAAAGCGGTGCGGAATTGAGCCCGTCGCTTATCAATCGCACCTTGCCGACGCTCGGACTTCAGGAGATAATATACCTTAAAGGCAATGGCTCTAAACATGTACAGTCATTCGCCGATTGGGACTCCTCCGGCAGGGTTATGAACAGTTATACCATCGGCAATTATACCGGAAACTGGCTTAAACTCGGACAAAAATCCTCCATGGAGCTGGATAACAAAGGCGATGTATGGACACGTATAAGCCGTTATTATCAGAAAGCTCCCGGCAATCGCATGTGGAACAGCGCCTATTCCGGTTTTTAGTTCCACCCAAACAACACGGAAAAGAAAAAATCAGCGAAGGAGAAACTGCATTGCGTGCAAGCTATATTTTATTACACGTGAAATATAGTTTTTCTGAGCTTGGAAATGTATTTATAATGGGCGTTATTGAATAATTATTCTAAAAAAGTAGTAATGTAATCTTGACATTGTATTGCACGTGATATATAATTATTTTCAGTGAGCAAAAAAGGAAGACGACTAATGCAGAAAAACCCTACGACAACGATGATAGCAAAGGAAGCTAATGTTTCCCGCGCGTCAGTTTATGCCGTACTCAATTCTCCGACTAACACCAATATCGGGGTAAGTGAACGCAAACGTCGTCACATCATGGAGGCGGCAAAAAAACTTGGTTATATCCGTAATGCCGCCGCCAGCTCGCTGAAGACAGGCAAGTACAAATCCATCGCGGTAGTGGCGCAAAGTATTGCTCACGCTCAGTTTTACCGTTTCTTCAACACTTTTGACCGGCTTGCGGGAGATAACTCATATTTTGCCTTTCTTTCCAGTAGCGAATACAGTTTTGAACAGGAACGCAACAAACTCAACGCCATTTTAGAACACGGGGTCGACGCCCTGGTGATCGGCCTGTTGCACCACGAACACAATTACGAAACCCTGAAAAAATATTACCGCCGTGGCATCCCGGTGGTTATACTCGGCAATGTACTGGGACGCAATCGTGAAGCTCTCCTGGCTGGCTTTGATGAAGCTGCCGGAGGGAGAAAGATAGCCGAACACTTTTACGCGTCGGGAATATCCCGGATTGCTTACTTTAAAATATTGTGCGATCAGGATATGAACGGCGCAGGACTGGAAGCCAGAGAAAATCACCTTAGAACTGCTTGTATGCAGATGTACGGAGAACATGAGTTCGAGTCTTTTTCCTGCGGTCGTGAAGACATTGACAATGCCGGAGAAGTAATTGTGGAGAAATTTATGGATTTCTATAAGGGTAAGCCTTTACCTCAGGCGGTGGTGTGTCATAATGACACACTCGCGCTTGAGTGTATTCAGGCGTTCAATAACAGAGGCGTCAAAATCCCTGATGATATTGCAATTGTGGGATACGACAATCTGAACGCGACAAATAAATCAATGCTTCCCCTCACTACACTTGACCTGCCCTTTGAACAACTGGCGGAATCCTGTTGGAATCTGCTTTATCCATATCTGTGCGGAGATGTTCCGCAGGAAAAACCCGAACCTGCCTTGCTTCCCCCGAAACTGTTGGTCAGATACTCTTCGCCGGAACGGCTTGAACTGAAAATACATACAGCATAATAACAAAAAAATGGAAAGGAGAGAGAAGAGATGAATTTAACAGCCCATAGGCCCGGAAATTACTCTATTTGTTCCGGGGTAAACCGCTACCATGAAATATGCCAGACAACAATAGGAATTGAAAAATGAACAACCCAAAGCGATTTACGCTCATAGAACTTCTCGTCGTGATAGCCATCATTGCCATTCTTGCCTCAATGCTCCTGCCCGCGCTCAACAATGCAAGAAATGTAGCAAAGCAGATAAACTGCACGAATTCATTAAAACAAATATCATTGGCACAGGCATCATATGCAGGAGATTGCAATGGGCGATGGACGCCGCTCATGCTCAACATTGGAGGCATAGGACGCTCATGGTCATATATACTTAACTATTATAACTATCTTAAGGCTACCAATCAATTTAGCAATAAAAACTTGTTTGCCTGTCCTTTTCATATGCAAATAGCTAGATCAGACTACGTTGGGCAGGTTAGGAGCTATGCCTATAACCTTGGGGTAGTGGGAACCCCCAGAGCCTACTCGGAACAACCTGATCCGGGCAAAATGCCAAATCCTTCAGCGACCCTTGGCTTATATGAGTGGTGGAGCTTAAGTGATCCTAATGCTACAACATGGTCTAACACACATAATTGTCTAGGATGGGGAGAAGTGAGAAGATCTCATGTTTTTAACAAGACATCTGGGATATTGTTTTTCGACAGCCATGTCGAACAAGTACGAAGTGGCTCAGGTGTTATTTCTGACACCGGAGCAGGAACGTTATATCGTCGTAAATGGTACAGATAAAAATATAAAAAAGAGGAAATATATTATTAATATGAAAATGTATAAATCACTATCTATTGTGGTCGCAATGCTGGGAGTATCACTTTCAATCGCATCAGCTTCTGACATTCAAGAAAAAAAAGACATAGCTGAAATTGTTAAACAATCGGAAAATTTCAAAAACACTGACCCGTATTTTGCTCAGTGGCTGAAAGGTCAAGCCGTCATTCTGGAAAATATACTCACTGATATTGATGTGGATAGCAAATCCGGGATGCCGGACTCTACCATACAAATCAAAAGTCAAAAAGCTGATTTTAAGTTTATGCTTGACAAAATAACAGCAGAAATAGATTTTTTCAGTAAAACAACTGCACCGGAACAGCGTTTTAACGTCAAAGATTTCGGCGCAGTCGGTGATGGAAAAACAGATGACGGCTCAGCGATCAGGCAGGCTATCGCAACTGCTGCATCTCAACCCGGTACCAGCGTGTTTATCCCTAAAGGCAAATATCGCATCGGAGGCTGTTCTACCCGTAGAAAAGTAAATCCCTATGCTAATATTCCTGGAGGTAAAGACATCCCTGGCACTAACAGTATTCAAGACGGGCATCTAGTTCTAGTCGGGTTAAAAAATCTGACTATTGAAGGAGAAAAAGAAACGGAATTAGTCTTTTCCGACGCAATAAGCACTGCCATAAGAATAACCGATTGTACCAATGTAAGACTGCGTAATTTAAAAATATCGTATGCCACAGTTCCGTATTGCCATGGAAAAATAAGTAAACTGGTGGACAAAGAAACATTCGAAGTCGTTCTTGACCCTGGTTCAAAAATGCCTGATGAGTCTTTTTTTAAACGCGCCCAAACTGGCGGATTACTCCGTTTCTTCAGTGAAACAATCAAGTCAGATGATCTGAGACCGGAAGTAAGCTCAATTGCACCGCACGCCTCCAGACCCGTCATCAGCAAAACTGGAGATAATACATATAGCTTTAAAATTAACGGTTCGCACTCAGTCCTTAAGTCATATCGCCGTGGAATGCACTTTGCACTCTATGCCAGAACTTATGGCAATCACGCAATCATTAATTTCTCGTCCAATCGTACTCGTCTTGAAAACATCACTATCAATACTTCTTCTGCAATGGCGATCCTCAATCATTTCAGCGATCTGCCTTTTATTATCAACTGCGTAATTGAAGCCTTGCCGGGAAGTTATGTGTCCACCAGCGCCGATGCAATCTATTTCAGGGACTGCGGTCTTGGTGGACTGCTCAACGGTAATAAATTTTATCACGTAGGCGACGATTTTTTGAATATACACAGTTATATGCGTCCCGCCTTCCGTCAGGATAATAATATCATTTATATTCCCGTTGGTATGTTCAATCCTGATTTTGTAAGACCCGGATACCGTCTCGGAAGTATTAAATCCAGCTTGGGACATATGAACGTCGGAGAAGAGACGGAAATTAGCGCCGTCGAAATAGTTAAAGGTAACGGTAAACTGGCAGGAGTTGACCTGTCTTATCAGTATAAGATCACATGTAAAACCGCCTTGCCAAAGCTCATTACGATGGAGGATGTCGGAGACGCACAAAACCGCATTCCAGATATGTTGGTGATAATGGAGGCGCAAAGCCATGGTGGTGTAATCTCTAATAACATCTTCAAAGACGGACTTTCCAGAATGCTTATTGGCGGACGCAACTGGCTATTCTTCAACAACAAGGTAATCGATACCCTTGATCACTATCAACTAGTGCATTTCGGACCCGAACCAAACACCAACATTCATGGAGGGGAAGGTTTTCAACCACGCAATATCACGTTCTCAGATAATAATTTCAACTGCATTTCAAAAACAGTGTTTAATTTTTCATCGCGAATAAACCGCTTCTTTCCTGAAATGAACACGATTGCATCGTCGCACATCCGCATTATCAATAACAGGATCAAGCTGGAAGCGCGTACGGTAGGCGTCCCCGTACTGCGGATAGAACAGGCGGAAAACATCATTTTCTCGGGTAATGAAGTCGAGGTTGATGTACCGGTCAACACCCCGTTTGCCAAGCTTAAATTCTGTCGCAACATTACGATTACAAATAACAAGATACCTGCCAGTTTCGGCTCAATCGCAATAGAAGACAGTCCCGTTACGGGACTGAAGGAAAGCAATAATCGTAATTCAGAACAGTAACAACATCTTATATTTCAAGGGAATATATGAAAGATAAAAACCATCCATTTTTGTGGGGAGTGCAGTATTATCGCGCCCCTACACCGGCAGAGGAATGCTGGGAAAGAGATATTGAAAAGATAAAAAACATCGGCTTCAATTCAATCAAATTCTGGGTGCAATGGCGGTGGTCGCATCGTTCCCCCGAGCTTTGTGAATTTGACGATCTGGATCAACTGATGGATCTCGCGCAGAAGTATGAACTTATGGTCACGCTGAACATTATAATGGATGTGGCTCCGCAATGGCTTTACGAGAAGTATCCTGATGCGAAAATGATTATGAACGATGGCACTGTAGTTGAACCAATTGCGGCTCAGCACCGCCAGATTGGAGGTCATCCGGGACCGTGCTACAACCATCCTGGAGCAAATGCGGAAAAAGAGCGGTTCCTTCACATGGCATTGCGGCATTTTAAAGATCATCCGGCCCTCTCGATGTGGGATGTCTGGAATGAACCTGAATTATGCTTCCCACAGCGCTTCCCTGTGAATACGGAAAAACTTGCATGCTATTGCAGTAACTGTCAGGCTGAATTCCGTTTATGGCTTCAGAACAAATATCATAGCATTGAGCATTTGAACAAAGTTTGGGGCAGGTGTTATACCGCATGGCGAGAAGTGGAGGCTCCGCGCAATGAAACGACTATCAATGACTTCGTGGACTGGCGTGAATTTCACTCGCATTCAATGACCAAAGACGCCAATACGCGATTACGGCTGGCAAAGGAATATTCTCCAGATAAGATTAATTATCTGCATGTGGTGCCCAATGACCTGAGCGTATGGAATCCGGTATCATGCTGTTCCGACGATTTTGATCTAGCGAAAAACTGCGATGTTTTTGCTTCCACCATGGCCGGATCCGATTATGTCCCGCAACTGGTATTGTCCGCCGGGCATGGCAAGGTGTGCTATAACGTGGAGAGCCACATTAATTGTGGAAATATCACTATGCATCAACGTGAAGTTGATCTTAAAACATTAAACAAAGACTTCCTGCCGCAGCTGGGAATGGGAATAAAAGGTTTCTTGTTCTGGCAGTATCGTCCAGAGTCGCTTGGTGCCGAATCTCCCGCCTGGGGAGTGGTAAATCCCGACGGATCCGACCGGGAAATAACTCGAGCCATAAAAAATTTTGCTGAAAAAATATTGCCATTGAAAGACAAACTTATGCACACGTTTCCATTGGAAGCGGAAATTGGTATATGGAAAAGCCGGGGAAATGAACTGTTTCACTATTGCGGCGATAACCTGAAAGCCGTATATGAAAGCCTAAGCAATTACAGCGAAGCATTATATTGGAATAATTATCGTTATCGATTTATCAATAGTGATATTTTGGAACGGCAGGAACTTGAAAACATAAAAGTTCTAATCATGCCATGCCCTTATTTCCTATCTGCAAAGGAGGCGGAAAGCCTTAAAAGCTGGGTGGCAGAAGGAGGCATATTGCTTTCCGACGCTCATCTGGGAGGATATGACGCAAGCGCTGGACGTCATAGCCAGACAATCCCTGGACATGGCATTGCCGAATTATGGAATCTACGCGAGACTATGTCATGTTCGTCATATCACCTCCATTCAAAATCCGCCACCTCTTATTCAGAATTAAAAATTGATAACGACGATCTTCGAAAAGCGTTGCAACGCTCCGATGTGACCGGAGACCAATACTTCCCTGTTCTATTTGAGGATAATTCCATAATCTGGGGAGCTCAACGCTATGCTGAACTTTCGGGCAATATCGTTCCACTGGGATATTCCGGATCCGAATCCCCGTGTATAGCATCAGCTTCTAGCGGCAAAGGCACGGTATTTTACTGCGGCTCTAATTTTGGACAAGGAGCTGAAAAAGATAAATCCGGGTTAAATACTTTAATTCGGAAAGTTATGAATTTCGCCGGCATCAGGACTACCCTGAATGCAAGAGTAGTT
>JAFGXT010000354.1 GCA_016936495.1 Victivallales bacterium | reverse complement strand
TCTTTAAATAAATATTTTTACGAGTTATTACTTTTATTAAAGATTATAAATCGCCGTAGTACCTGATGCAAGCCTTCAAAATGTTTTTATATGTAAATACAAATGCAAATAGTTTGTATTTACATTATACGCTACACAATAATTGTAAATGAATCAATAATATTTATAAACATACGGCTTGTTATTATAAATATAATTCAGCGTGTCAAATGATAAGCCATTACTCCGCCAGGCAGCATAGCGGTATTTATTTTGAAGTAAAACCTGCCATTTTCAAATTTACCAGACACATTTCCTTTTGGCGAGCCATCAAGCGCCAAAGCAGTAACATTGAATTTATTACCGGACTTAAAAGCGATATCAGCCTGTCCTCGCGCGACCAGTAGCGGTAAGTTCCCCCAGCTTTTCAGCAGGGTCATCGCCTCATTTCCAAACAACTGTCTGGAATTAGCGATATTAGTCAAATGAAGCAATAATATGCTTGTACTCTCACTTAATGCCTTTTTATCCAATGAAATTGCGCAGACAGTCTGGAATCGATCGGCATTGGCAATACTCATCACCCCTGCGGAAGCATTGCCATTCTGAAGTGTTATGGATTCAGTCAGCGGGGAATTAACAATCAGCCTTTTATGTCGAGATTCCATTAATATTTGCCCTGTAAGACTTTCTATCTGTTTATTTTCAATAGCTTCCCGCCATAAATCAGTTCCGGTTTTATTGTTCAAAACTTCCGTAAGGGTCGCGCGGGAGGGAGATACAGAAAGAATCCCTGGTACGGGTGCCTGTCCTACCACATTTGAACCAATCTGCGTTACCAGTCCCAGCAAAGTAAAATCATGCGGAAAATTAATGAACTCGTCATTTTTGAACATATCTTCAGAAACGGCATAGGATACTTTAAGGTCTGCCGCTTTGACGTCGCCACGAAGAAACATTGCCATTATTATGCGATCCGTCAATTGTGCCAATGGTTCATTAACGGCATCAAAACCAACGGCAGGCTGCGGTTTTATAATACTGGATGAATTATGCGACCATGCAAACCGGTATAATCCATCCCAATTCTGCAATGCGGCATAAGCTCCAATGAGAGGTCCGCCTTCCGCCCGGTAAATATTAGGCTTGCAATAATTGAATTCCGTTACCATGAACGGTTTTCCGAATATTCTGGAAGCCATCATCTTCCGGGGAACCGACCCCTGGCGGCTTATGGCACAATTTTGACGGTAACTGAACGGAAGTGTCCATCCCCGTTCAGGAAATCCCGGATGATCAAAATATTCATGATTATCAACAACGTCAAATTTATTTCGAAGCAAAGTATAAGGAGTCTGACTCATGCAATTCAAGCTGGTAACAAGCAACTTAAGTTTTAATTCATTTTTTATGAAATCAATTTGTTCCTCAATACATTTTTTTTGCAATTCATAAAGAAAACGTCTGAAATCATGATTATTATTGGAAGCTCTGGCGTTGTTTATATTGTTTATCCGCGCCCATTCCTGAAATCGTGTTTCATATATTTTCGCTATTGCCGGGGATTCTTTCCATGCGCGCGACAAATTATCCTCATTCACCAGATTTATCATATATATTGCAGGATCCTCTCCCCAAGTCAATCCGGTATAAGGATTGGGGTGAGTCATCCAGCGACGCGCAAATTCCTTCCAGTTTTCCATTGCCGCTTTACTTATGGGAATCAGCGATTTCATCCGGTGGCGTGAAAAAGAATCACATTCGGGAATATTATCCCCTTTTTTAAATACGCGGTTGGCAAAAAAGTCAGTGGTAACATAAATGCCTTTTTCTTTCATTGTTGCCAGGAAATAATCAAGCTGATCCATCTTTTCCTCGGAAATAGTCAAGCTATCTGGAGCGTTGCGATCCAGCATAAGCGTATCCTGATGATGAATACGAACACTATTGTACCCGATACGTACAAGTGTTTCAGCCAGTTTTTCAACCTCTTCCGCGGGCATAAAGCTTGCGGAAAAGCACAAATTCACGCCATAAAACCGGACACGTCTGCCGGGAGCTTTCTCAAAAGTCAAAGTACCGTCGTCAGCTACTTTAACCCGTCCGTATTTTCCTGCCGGAGCATCATTGGCAATGATCCGGGAAAAATCCAGTGGACTATCCTTTTTTATTTGCCGGTCAAAGTCAAGTCTAACCCAGTTGCCGCCAGGCACGATATATTTGTCTACAGGTAAAAGAGTGTCAAAAAGTACAATATTATTAGATAAAGTTACTCCGACGATCATCCATACAGCTCGAGGAGCTGTTACTTTAAAGCTTATACTGACGGGATTATTTTTATTTAAAGCAAATGACGAGACATACAGTCCGATAGTAGACATAGCGTTTTCAGACAGCCAGGCAACGATGGAATTATCTGAAGATACGGGGTTCCACCAATTGCCACAGTCAACACCTGATACAACTGGGATTTTCTGAACGGTCCCATCGGCATATTGAACTTCGATAGAGCCCAGCTCACTGTTTTTCGCTGGAGTCCATGCTGAAGCATGAAGCAAATTGACAGCTCCGGCATAAATTCCGGATGAGAGTTGTATGCCAGTGGAATTCAAAAATGTCTGATTCTTACCGCCAATCACAATTGCCGCTTTGCCATCATTGCGCGCGGGGTCGCAAAGTTCAAAGTTTAAACCATGATGGTCAACCCGGGATTGGCGCAAAGCTCGTAAGTCATTATCCGATCCTTGATCCGTCCAGCCTTGTTTGCCATCATACACAAAACCGCGGGTAGCCGCTGCCGCGATGTCCACCGATCTGGTTTCCAAGGGGTTTATTTTAAATTTCAGATCAAGGCGGCTGCTTTTCACTTTTCCTGAATCAGGATCGGATGGCAGACGCAAAGCAAATGTTTCTGATTTGAACTTGCGGTTGTCCTGTATGGTAATTCCATTCATTCCAATTACTTCTATGCTTATGCCTTCTGTCAAAACAAGGCGGATACGACTGATGGAACGGGATGTATACAAAGTCAATTTGTCATAGTGCTGCGGTAGTGAGAAAGGTTTATCATCAATAAATACTTTTGAATTACTGTTTACTGGAATGTAGATAGTACCGCTGCAATTTTTTACATCTACTATATTATCCAATTCAAAGCTACAAGTCAATGTAAACTCGTTTTCGGTAACCGCACGTATTGTTTGCATTACAGTACCAGCGACTTTTCCCGCCATTATTTCTCCGGAAATAAATGCTCCTTCTTTGCCGGTAGCAGACTTTGATATTTTCCAGTTACGATTTGAAAGTAGTTTCCAATCATTTCCATAATGCATCTGCATTGAAAACTGCGCTCGCCCCAAGGTCAGAGTTCCATTTTTATCTATTTTTACAAATTCCGGCAGTTCCAGTGCCACCAGTGAACTGCTCATCATCAATAATGCCGCAGCCAATACACCAATTGTCTCTTTCAATTTACTATCTCCTCTTGTTTTTGTATTTTCAATAACCGTTACAATCAATTGCCGTCGGGGCCACGCCAAAAATAACCGTCTTCACTTAAACGGCTTACGGGAATACTGTTGAACCGGCGTGATTCCACATGCCAGTCAGCAAACAATACATTTATTCCGGCACGTCCTGCATGCCGAAGCTGACCGTTGCCTGAAAGCAACCCCGACCTGCTGCCTGCCATAGGGTTAGGCCAACTTCCCCAATAGTCTATATCCATCACCGCCGCACGCAGGCTGGGAGACTTTATTTTGCTCAACCTGATCCGGGGATCCGTGTTGTTAGGCGAAGAGGCAAATCCTCCTCCTCCATTAGCGGAATTGATAGCATAATGACGTGTACTTTTCGTTACATCATATGTTTCTTCCGAAGCCGGACAAGCAAACGGACCTACAGGCGAAAACATAACGCCATTTCTTTTGCAGAAAACATAGTCCCAAAGTTGAGATTTAGGAGAATATAAAGAGAAAAGCATATCCTGCCATTTGCCTGACGATGGCGCAATATTGCTGCTGCCTGCCATCACAATTCCATTGTTTTCATCAATATACATTGCCATATACGTTCCAATCTGCTTAAGGTTGCTGGTACATTTTATGTCTTTTGCTTTATCCCGCGCCTTATTCAACGCCGGCAACAGCATTGACGCGAGAATAGCTATGATGGCTATCACCACTAAGAGCTCTATAAGTGTGAAATTCTTGTTCATTTGTCTCATGGCTTGCCTCCGT
>JAFGXT010000353.1 GCA_016936495.1 Victivallales bacterium | reverse complement strand
CAGCACCGCACAGGCGCGGGCAAGGTAACAGCGGTAAAGGATGTTGCATGGAGAGTGCGACGTCGCCTTGATGAAGCACGCTCTGGCGGCACGATAACGTTTTCTATAAAACAGATCTTTGCCCTCGCGGAACAGTATAAATATATCGGTCTGCGCCAGATCCAGCATCAGAGTGGCAAGGTGTCCGCCGTGGGGAATGGTGTTTCCTGTTATAAGTTCTTCCAGTTCATCGTCGGCAGGCGTGTCCATTATCGACGTGGTACGTGGACGGTCTGGAGTGTCAGCAGGACTGAAATACTCTGCGTCGTATGCCGCCCTTTTGAGTGGGTCGGAAAGGATATTGAAAGCTTCCACGACAAGTTTGAATTCTTCTGTCTTCAGCGCGCTGTTGTTATGGCGGTCGGGATGGCAGGATTTTGCACGTGAGTAATAAGCTTTTTTTATGTCTCCGAAGGTGCTGCTCCGGGATATTTCCAGTATTTGGTAATGATCCTGCACTTTTTCCAACCGGCGTTATGCGTTTATATTTTGTTTAAGGTTTAAATTAACGCCTGAAAGCCATTTTTGAAAACATTGTACATAGAAAACCCACTGCAAATGCAGGGGTCAAACCTACACATTGTTACATTTTATCTATTGACTTGTTAGAGTATGCTGTTATATTTATAAAAAAAACGGAGGAATTTAAAATGGCGCGTCCGATAAGAGTAGAGTATCCGAATGCATTTTACCATGTAATCAGTCGTGGGAACCGGCGTGAGAGAGTGTTTGCATGCGATAACGATTATGAGTTGTTTATGGAAAAGCTGGTGGAATACGCGGAGACGTATGAAGTGGAGATTAACAGTTACTGTCTGATGCCCAATCATTTTCATTTACAGTTGATGACGACGCACGCTAATTTGGGGAAATTCATGCAGTCGCTATTGACATCTTTTACGCTGATAATGAACCGCAAATATGACAAATCCGGGCATTTGTTTCAGGGGCGGTATAAGGCGCAGTTGGTGGAAAGCGAGCAGTATAAAAATAAGTTATCGCGCTATATTCATCTGAATCCGGTCAAGCTGGAATCGTCGCAAGTTTTGACGTTTGAGGAGAAGAAGAAGTGTTTGCGTAATTACAAGTGGTCGAGTTTTCGGGCATATATCGGCATCGAAAACAAACCTGAGTGGCTCAATCGCAGTTACGTGTTGTCCAGTTGGGGGAAAACCGCAGAGGAAAAGGTATCCAAGTACCGCAAGTATGTCGAAGAAGGCATTACCACGGATAACACCGATGATGTCAAGTGTGTGATGCAGGGGATAATCGGGTCTGACTCGTTTAAAGACAAGATCATAAAGAATTTTTTGTTGCGTGATTCCTCTGATATTGACGGGCGTGAACAGCCACTGTTGGTGCAGGTAAACGCTTTGTCCGTGGATGAACTTATTGATGTTGTTTCATGTGCTCTGAACCCGGAGATTCCCCAAAATCAGCAACGAAAGATCAAGATTTACATGGCAATTAAATATTGTAGAAAAACAACTACGCTTACAGAGATCGCCAAACGGTTCGAGTTGTCGATAAGCGGTCTGAATATGGCATTGCACCGATTTAAGGAACAATTGAAAAAAGATAGGCAATGGCAAAAGGATATAGCGGAAATATGCAAGGCCGTTGATGAAAAATGTAATAATGTGGTTTGACCCCGGTCTTTGCTGTTGTCGGCATGAAAAATAAGTCAGAACCGCAGAGCCTGGAAAGGCAGGGGGTGGAACTGAAATTATTGTCGCGGGCGGGATGAGGGTGGGCGTCTGACCGACTCCAGACCATTCAGTCTGCCGGAAAATAGTATTTATTGTTTTACATACACTTCGCCGGAACCGGCGACACAAATACTTTCTATTCTTAGCTCTTGCGCTTTATCCAGAAGGAATTCCGGGATAATCTGCACCCGGTGTTCGACTTTTCCGTCAAGATTGTCAACTATGTTCAGAACCAAAGGCATAACGCCGTTTCCGCGTCTGCCACTGAACGTACGGGGGAGGAGTTTGCCGTTGATCTCAACCCGAAAATCTCCGCCGGTGCCTTTTGCCTCGCCAAAGAGCATAATACTTGAGCCTTTCATGCGAAATGATAATGCTTCAACGGGCTTGTCGTGCATTTCATATTTATCTCTGCCGACGCGCCGGTTATTGGCGGCTCTTACTATGTTATCCAGCCAGCGGGACATGACAAAATCAAAGGCGATGGCATTGGTTTCCGGCTTGCTTATTTCCCAGCCTTGCGGGAGTGGCGTCAATTCCGACGCCTTGACCCGGGCGACATTTCTGTAGCTGGTGTTCGACGTCCATTGCGCTGGAATACGTGTCTGCATTTTATTGTTTACGCCGTGATTATAAGCTTCCATTACCGCCTGAGCATAAAGCTTGTAACCGGCGTCGACCGGATGAGTGTTATCAAATGAATCCGGCGGCCAGATTGTGTTCAAATCAAGTTTGCCATTGTGATAAAGAGTATTCATCAGAAGCACAGCGTCCGCGACGGGCAAATTGTAGTGATCCGCCATTTTCCGGTTTTCCGTACGGCGCAACATCTTATTCAGATCTTTTTCTTCAACATGTGTTTTGGCGGCAAGGAAAACAGGGACGACCAGGCAACCTTTTTCAAGGGTTTGCCTGATGATGGATTCATATGCGGACAAGGTCGCGTCGCTTATTTTGTATAAATTATCGTTGAGCGTAAAATCCAGAAACATCAAATCTGGCTTATGACTTAACACGTCCCGTTCAAGTCTGAACAATCCCAGTTGTGCTCCGGTTCCTCCTATGGCGGCATTGACAAAGGTGAAATGAGCCTTGGGATATTTCTCCTGAAGCGCTTTGCCGACCAAAGCCCTGTAGCTGGTTTTTAGAGGGTCTGAAGCGTTGGCACCCCAGGTAAGCGAGCCACCGAGAAACGCCACCGTCAGGCGTGCGCCATTTTGCGCTTTGCGACTGAATGCGTCAAAGCTGGCGGCATGCAGGCTCAAAGCGGCGGAAACAATCATTAAGGATGCAATTATTTTATTCATATTTTCAGCTCTCAGTTCCGGGACTTGGGTTGTGTTTTCATGTCCCGGGGGCATTAATTATTTATTTTTTTACAACGGACAATTATTACATCGCAGTTAATCGCTTGAACTCCGCATACGGCAGAATATACACCGGACTACTGGAAGCATTAACTTCGAAAACACCAGCGGCGTTCGCCTTCAAGTCTGTTTTTCTACCGATAACATCCACCAGCACCGGTTGATCGGAAGCCTTGAGATTTAATCGTACTTTCTGAGGATTACCTTCCTTCCATAGCATAATTGTTTTACCAAATTCAGCCGCTTGAATATTATCTCCAATATCCAGCTTTTTATACGGGAAACCGTCAACCAAAGCCGAAACGGTATATAAAGCGGCATCGGCAGGATTATGGGACGTGGAAATATCATTTGGTCGATTAGAAGGAATACATCTCCATGGCCATAGGAAGCCAATATAATGAAAATCCTCACGACTGGATATACAGGCCGTCATTTTCGCCACCATATCGGCCTGCCATCTTCTAGCATCGGAACCATGACATGCTCTGGCTCCAGTTTCTCCCAGCCAGAAAGGGAGAGTATTTTTCCGTCCCAGTTCGTTGTATATCTTAAGCACTCCAAGTTCGGTTTCATTAGAAGAATTAGAGCAAGTTCCTTCCAGTGAAGGCGGACGTTTAGGATAAGCGTGAACATCCCAAGCGTCAATATACTGATCAATTCCCAGCTTCAGGCATTCCGCAAACCAACTATCAGAGCCAGGACGTACGAGGCTTCCCCCCACATAGACACTGTTTTCAGGATCATATTTTTTTACCGCTTCGAACTCTCCCTTGGTGCGTGCCACCCACTTTTTCGGAGTCATTCTTACTGTTTTGTGAATATCAATTTCGTTGAAAGATTTAAAAAATCGGGTATATGGAGCCGCACGCTTGACCAGTTCCTCTCGTTGCGTCGTATCATATGCATTATGCTTATCCCAGAAATCTGCAGTTAATATAAAACCTTCGTCTTTTGCCTTCTCTGCCAGCTCAACAGGGAAAGACGGGTTGGATCCTATATTTCTGTAAATTCCCATTTTTCGCATCCAAGGAAAAGCAAATTTGTATGAAGAGGCTCCTCCTGCCAGAAAATAGTAAGTTACCGCCATTTTTTTCATGTCTTTACGTTTGTATTGAGCAGCGGTTCCACGAACTACACTGAATCCATCTCCGGGATAGACGTGAATAATTTTCCCCTCGAGATTGTATAGCTCAGAGTGAACCACATAATATCCCGCTTGGGCGTTAACACCGAAATCCACCTCGACAGTCCCCGGAATAGTCATCTGCACGGTTTTTTCAGAAATAGCTATGCCATCATAATCACATAATGTCAATTTAGCTCTGGCGGGAAATTCCGGCACGTACGGCGGGTTTGTTTTATTTGAATTCTTTTTCTGATCGGGATTGTTCGACAATAATTGAAATTGCACTTTAACTGGATCACCAGGATGCATGATATTATTCATATCTTCACCACACTGTACAAAACGGTTCAGCTTTCGCGCATAGCTTTTCAGTTCATTGTCCGCTTCCGGATCATTTACTGTACAGCGAAGCTCTAAAAGCGTTGAGGATTTTTCTGCGCTGAAAGTGGGAATAAAAACAAAACATTCGTCCTTGTTGTGTTGCATATGTAATCTGAGCAGTAACCGATTCCAACCTTTTTGTATCAGGAGCATTGCTTTTACTGGATGTTGTGAAGAAGTCGTTTTGACTTTCAGCTTTGTTCCCTGTTCATTTTCACTATCTATCATTTGTTCTTTATTCGTATTGATTATTGCAGGGGGAGATTGATCTCTTTCAAACTTGAGTACTTCGCCATTAAGTCTTCCTTCGGTATTGAAGCCGGATTGAGCAACATGCAATCTGAGTTCCATTTTTTCAGGAGAATAGATGTAGAGATGAGCAAGACCGGTACCCAGACTCCAGGAATAATTGGCGGTACGTTGGTCGATCACCACCCGTCCATCAGTAACACTTGACTCTTTTCTCCATTTTCCCGGTTTGATACCATCAAAAGCACCTTGGAGGGAAGGGTCTCCCACTCCCGGTCTCAGGTATTTTTCTGTATCAATTCCCCATAAGGAGAGTCCGCACATTCCACCACTCAAGGTTACCAGCCATGCATCTGTGTGTCCATTTTTCAGTATGGTTGCAATTTCAGGCTGTATCAATTCTGATCCAATATATTCAAGTAGAAATGCATTAATTACCTTCTGTAGAGATGCGGATCCTTTTATCTCAATCTGGATGAAACGGTCATTTGGAGTAAGGACAATTTCTTCAGAACTTTTCTGCCAATCCGCTTTCCATGAAGCAATGTTTTTCTGCTTGAATTCGCCACGTTGACTAAGATGTCCCACATCAGTACCTGCGGATATACTGAAATTTTGCGGGGACACCCCTCCAAGCGTAAACAGACTGTAAACAGCATATTTCCCCGCTTTCAGTTTCTCTGGCAATTTCCAGCGCAACAGAGTTGTTTGAGTCGCATGTCCTTTTTTTCGCAAATGCAGAGCACTGTTGCTGACATACATATTTTCCGCATCATGACTTATGACCTCTCCTGCTATTGAGTTAATTCCTTCTACTTTTGATTCATTCCCAAATCCAAGAAGTATGCAAGGCGCGCTACTATGGAATTTACCGAAAACAATCTCTTCAGCTCCAACAGTAAAGTGAATGAAAGCCAGCAAAGAGAACACAAAAATACCTTTATACAATGATGACATAATAAAACCTTTTGTTATGTGATAGATAATTTATTTTTCCTGATATGCAACATACGAATTCTGCGCCCAATGCCTGGTTCGAAACCCTTTCATGTGGGTAGAGTCGGTATATGAAATCGGTATACGTCTAATTGGATTGACAATCCATCCCACATGACCATCGGCAAACACTGTATTCGCTCCTTCATAATCATGTGCCCCTCCTTCCGCTTTATATTCCGGAGGCCCCCAATAATTAGAACCATCCTTACCGAAAACAATATCCGTAGCCAATACCCTGGAACTGAATTCCGCAGGTGTCAGGTTCCCAGTCGTATTCATCGCCTGTTTTGACATCCGGAAAAGAGATATGCGTCCATATGGATTATTCCAGTGATCGGCCCAATTGGCATCGGTGATAGTGGAAGAATCGCGGGAAACCGCAATAACACTATAACCAAGATTCGTGCCCAGCGAATTATTCCCTTTGAGTGACGGGCACTTCCAGCACTTATCTGTATCTTTGATATATCCACCTTTTACGAATCCAGAGATGTTGGGAATTCGGTAAAGATAAAAAGGCCATGCGTTTTGCGGACAATAAGCATCGAAATCATCACTGTAATTGATCATAGCTTTCCCGATGTTGCTAAGATTGCTCGAGCAGGATGCACGATAAGCTGTTGCCCGAGCCTTGTTCAATGCCGGCAACAACATACTTGCCAGAATAGATATGATAGCTATCACTATGAGGAGTTCAATTAAAGTAAAATTCCGGAGCCACAACTTGTTGCGCTTCGTTAACTTTGTCTCGCGGTAAAGATTTAGTTTTGAAAAGTGGTTTTCCCCGAAAAAATCCGCAATTTTTTCGAGCTTGCTGATCTGTTTTTTACTTTTATTCATTCTTTTGGGAACCTCCTTGATGATTTATATAACGACATGATTCTCCTGAAACAATCCGAATATGCTTTTTCACTTCAGAAACTTCTCCACCATTCAACCTGGCAATACAGTTGTCTATGTTATTTATCATGGTTGCAACAGGATTATTTTCGATTTTTGAAAGGCTGACGGGAGAAAGGATATTTATTCCCGCATTGGCATGAGTCAGTAGTCCAATATGCTCTGGGAAGAGCAAACCTCTGACCAGCAAGCCAATCACCGCTCCTCGGCAAAGGTTGTCATCCAGTACAAATAAAGCTTCATCAGGGTGAAATGAATCCTTTTTATCCATGATTATTTTCATAGCTTCTTCCGGATAGTTACGGGAAGTTACCATCGAACTGAATTCCATATCCCCGCCATATTGCTCCATGGCCTTATTAACAATATTAATGCTGTCAGGTGAAGATTTTGAGTAAAGCAGCGACACTTTACGGTATCCTCTTTCTTCGAGAAAAGGAATTCCCAAAGAAATCAATTCATTATAGGAGTGATAACTCTGTTGAGATTGCATGGCATGAATCCAAGGAACAGTACATGAATTTTCCAGCCATTCAACAAAAGCCGGAGTATGGACTAACACCAATACAAATTTTATTTTGCCATATCGAATATCCTGGTCAAGCTTGGCAATGACATTTGCCTCCTCCGCTTCTACGGCAGGAGTATAAACTTTGCTGTTAAAGTTTTTGCCATTTAAATAATTTATAGCCTCAATAGCCATTTTTGAGTAAATTTCAGTATCTGATTCCGCATATAAACTTCTGCCGGAGACAATTGCAACGGTGTTGGAATGCAAGCTGTTACTGACAAAAGTTCCTTTTCCTGGTATACGTACCACCAGCCCACTACGGTTCATTTCCTTGAGCGCATTCTGAGCGGTCTGGTTCGCCACATTAAACTTTTTTGCGAGCTCGAAAGTCGACTCAATTGGATCTCCCGCCTGGAGAGTTCCGTTTTCTATCAACTCTCGAAAATGTGCCGCTATCTGTTTATATACCGGTTCAGCACGCTTCACTAAATTCTTAGATTCCATAAGATATACCATATTATTTTGCCATGTAGTATATTATAGTATTTATGTTCTTGGATGTCAATGGCGCAATTAAACAAAAATAAAAAAAAATGGCGATTTGTGAAATTTTGTGGGTAAATCATGATGGAATTACCTCTTGGTGCATCAAGTTTCCCGCAATGGAAAGGAATGTGGGGGTAGAATGTAATCTGTCGCGGCATGGATAAGGGGCTGGGATATTTCTTTTGAAATGCTTTGCCGGTCAATACTTTGGGGCTCGTACCCCGGAGTATGAAAAATATGCTTTTGTACTCCAGGGTGATCAGGTTATTTATTCTTTTACAACGGACAATTTCAAGTCATCAATAAATACGCGAAAGTTGGTTTTAGCCTTCGGCAGATTTATGTACAGATAACCGGCTTTTATAGGCTTCGACCTGATGGAGTTTATCAACACCGAAAAGAAGTCCGTGCATAAACCCGTAATGATTGTGTACGTTCAGTTTTATTTCCATACGCATGCCATCATGAGAAACGCCGGTATATTCAAAAGGCAATGAAGCCTCAAAACGGTATCCCTCGCCATGAAGCGGGAATGTCCTGAAAGCTATATCGCTTACTACCTTATAATCAGGAAACATACTCACGACGTCGGGCTTAACCCCGTCAGCTGGAACCAGAAAGTATTGTACAACCGTGGCATCACGGACAAAAAACAGTTCAATGCAGGAATTCATCCATGGAATGTCGCTCTGAATTATTTTTTCATCGAACACCTCTCCACGTAAATGCAGGCAACCGGCGAAACATGCCAGTTCAATACGTCCGATATCAGTATCAATGAACCGTATTTCCGGCATAGCATGAAACGCTTCTGAAACCTTTCCGGTAATCCAGGGGATTACCGGAAAGGTGCGGCGATACTCCCCGCTTTCCAGATAATAATTGTAATCGCCGTAACGGCCGACGGGAGACAACGGAACTTCAATATGATGAGTCTCTCCTGGTTCCAGGCTCAGGGGCTGACCGCCGATCTGCCATATCCGCGACTCAGTTGTACCATTAGACAACATAAGCCTGCCGCGTCCGGAGCTGATATGATCCTGCGGCCAGACGCACCGCGGTGGCTCAATGATTTCCAATCCGGCGTCAGGCAGTGGAAGCATATCCCTGCTCGGCGGGAGCAACTGAGAGAAGCGTTTCAGACATTTCAAATCTGCGAGCCTCAATGTTCCGGAACTCTGATCAAAAGGGATATCCCAAGTAACGACACCGCCACGATTCATGATCTTTGCCGTAATCGCCGCCATTTCTCCGGGAGAATAACGCATAGGCCCAGCCCCCCAGAAAGTGCCTGCAAAGCTCAACACATGATAAAGTGCGTTATAATCACACTGTCCGCAATCAGCAGGAATCATCCACGGATCATTGATTTCCCCTGCGGTATAATCCTCTTCGGTGCTTATCTGAACCGGGGGGTATTTAACTCCTGAATTAAACGCCAGTATCGCATCCTGATTACCGACTCTGGCGGCGGCGGCAAAACTCGCAAAGTTCGGTTCATCGGGGAAATTATACATCTTATCGGCAAAATAACATCCGTCGAACCACCAGCCGGACACACCTTTCCCCCAGCGTCTTGACCATTCGCCAAGAATATCCTGCCAGTTATGCTGGAAATTACGCATGCGGCTATCGGAATCGGCCATACTGGCAAGACGTTCCGGATTCATGGTGCCCCAGATGGAGTAATCCCAGGACGGAATACCGTCAAGACGGCACATTGCATTGGCATCTCCGGACGGTGCGTTGGAGGGCAGATAAGCGATCAGCGGGATATTATACCGTGCCAGTTCGGACTGGAGGTCATGAATTAAATCGCGATCGGAGCAGAATCCCTTTCCGACAAGCCGGTCATAATTTTGGTTTGGACTGCAATAATAACCGGAGTTCTGACCGATAGTCAGAAGTATATAACCGGCGTTAATTTCGGCCAGTTGGAAAGCCAGAGATTCAACGTCAAAGGCATTTACCCGGCGATTCCAGCTCTGGGACGACAGTCCAGCAGCATCACTGGTACTAGCGGGAATCGCCAGAAAATGCATGCACACACCCCATCCGGCACGATAAATCCATTCGGTTCTGTTGTTCATAAAAAACTCCGCTGAAAATTTAATGCTGTACGCCACGGCTGTGAAACAGCAGGGTGGAAAAAATCTTATTACCCATGAACAGCGGCACCCCGCCGTTCAAAGGAATATCACGATGGACGTCGTCCTTAACTTCACTGCTCGTATCCGCATCGTAAACACTCATTCCTATACCATTTATCTCGCCTTCTCCAAAATATGTCTTCCTTGGTATGGCAATTTCATAAATGGTTATACCGGCAACGTCATCACGCCGGATAGCACAGTCAACTTCACCGGAATCCAGTTCAAAGCACCCTTTCGGCGGCGTCCCGAGCACCTGTTTGACCACCGCTTTGCCATCGGAACCAAGCGCAAACATTAGATATTTGCAGAATTTAAATTCTTCGTTGCCATCAAAATCACGCCCGACAACCAACGCCACCGCATCTCCAAGCCAGGGCTTCTGTGGATTATCTGACGGATGAGAAACGTCATCTCTGACTTCAAAGGCCAGATAAAGAAAATTTTCATCGGAACTCAATGCATAACGTACGGAAAAATCTTTAGCACCGCGATGCCTCTTGGACTGATAGGTTACTGATTCCCCGGCAAAAACCCGGCTCCAGCTTGCGTTGTCCCAATCATCAAGCCGTCCGTCGATCTGAGGGCGCTGAATAGCACGTTCCGCCTGCGCCAGAGTGAACGCACGTTCATTGACTCCCTGCAAACCTCCCTCGCCTTGCAATTCAAAACGTAATTTTTCCGGAGCCGTTCCCTGGTAAGGAAATGACGCTACCGGCATCTCAACCATTTTAGTGCTGAAGGGGGGAACTGCAACATCCATACTATTCAAGGATTTGCCGTCATAAAAACAATTCAGTCTCAGGTTACGATTTTTATCCGAAACATTTTTCAGTCCAACCCAAAAACTTAGCTTATTTGCGTCATTCAGCCGTGCTTCCACACTGGTAATCTCCACCGCGCCGCACACTTCCAGCAGCATACACTCATACGTATTTCCAGACATGTCGACAGCCGCCAGCTCATACCCGCCAATGGCAATATCTTCAGGTAGCGAGGTTTTTTCAAGTATCCGGGTAAAGCCATCGCGCCGT
>JAFGXT010000352.1 GCA_016936495.1 Victivallales bacterium | reverse complement strand
GACTCCATTTTTTAATTTTCTGTTTCTGTTAATTTAGGAGCCTTTTACACCTATTCAAGTTGTCCAGCTTTCGGGGAGAAGCGCACATAGTAAGTTGTTATTGTAGGTGCACTGTGTTTTTCCGGAGAATAATCTTCAAAATCAAGAAATACTCCTAGAAGCCCCGGGGAGGTTTTACTAAGAGTAGCGTAGTCTATAATATTCTCTTCAAGATAGTCCCATAGTTGCTGGGAATTAGGACTCCATATACTAATTTCATTCGTACCAGGCAAATACCTTTTACCAGCAGAATCTGGCTCTGTTAATTCAGTTTTCAAGGTAGCCCTCATCCACATCAGTGTTTTCATCTTTTTGGCTTCACACCAGTCAGCCAGTTCCTCAAGCTGCTCCAAGTCTGTTTTGGGAGGTTTAAGTTTATTAGAGAACTCACGTGCTAAATAAATATCAAATCCAGCCTCAAAAAATTCCTGAACCATCCAATCTTCCACATCGTATGAATTGGAGGCAGCAAGGACTTTATCCACTACCACAGCAAGCTTTTTCCCGGAACCAAAATGCGAAAAAGTAAATTTATCCTGATCGACAAAAGTCAGGACAGGTGGAATATGACCATTGAGTTTAATTTTATAATCATCCAGGTATCCACCATTTGTTGGAGGTAATATTTTAAGCGTCAAGACCATTCCCGAATAATCTTCCGTTTCACCTGATGAGATTACAACTTCCTGATTACTTGCATCTGTTTGACCTTGAGCAATTATTGTGTTATTCGGGTCATATAGTTCAATTTTAACATTTTCATTTACGTTATTAGCATACGCTGTCAATGATACTTTTTTCCATGTTGAAGGTATGTTAATGAACAATTCTCTTCCTGAGTTATCAATTAAAGTTGCTTCTTTACTTGCCACTATTCCAATGGGGGCGCTACTGGACTGAACTACAAATGCATTACTACCCATATCAACACACAAATATACCACTTCATCGTCAACAGGAGTATAGCTAATTGTTTCAGTACCTCCAAGTTCCAGGTCACCGTGGTCGATATAAGTCATGTCAGCTTTGCGCAGTTCCCAGGTTCCATCATTTGTATAGGTGCTAATTTGTTTATGGCTTAGGATTACATTTATATCTGACCCTGACTGCGCGCCAATTACAAGAAGATTTTTTCTTCTAAGTCTTATTTCGGGAAATGTAACATTATTTGTTCTGGTTGATGATGACAGGTTAGGTACTATTCCTGACGGGGAGAATAATGTACTCCAATCTCCACCAGCATCTGCAAATCCTGACAAGCTTGCGATAAAAAACAAAGCAAAAAAGTACAATGCCCCATTTTTCCACGACAATTCTCTTTTCGTCACGCCCATTCTTTTTCTCCATTTTGTTGTTTTTATATAATACTAACTCCAGCAAAAAACGACGGGAAAATATAAAAGATCAGATGAACCATATGGTTGTATTCTGATAGAAAAGGGCATCCTATTATTGTCTATATAATGATATTAGTATACGTTTATCATAAAAGCAAGTGATTTATAAAAAAAACAGTAAAAAATACGGTTTTTCCGGTAATGCCTCATTCCTTGGAGCGGTAAAAAAATAAACTTGAGAATTAATGAATTTACAATATATTGTTTTAATCGTAAATCATGGGGTTGAGCATGCAAAAACCAATAACTGAAAAATCATATCGGCGAATGTCGTAAACAGCGTCCGGACGGGGATGTTTACGTATATGAGCAGATAACCGTCTTTTGTGAAAAGACCAGAAAGGACTACATCGTCAATCAAAAGCTCAAGGGCATCTGCAACGAGAAGATTTCAAACCGTTCTCGTTGCTACTTTAATGTACTACATTTTATCATAATACCGTTTTATTTCAGCCTTGATTTCAATACTCGGATGCCATCCACAAGTTTATTAGAGGTTGCGATTTCATATGGAGCAGCCCGGTAACTTGTCTCATAGCCACCGCGTCCAAAATTGAATTCATTTGGTACATAACCATTGCTAACATGCCTAGCCCCTGTACTTGAATGGGTTGCAATCATTACAACTTTCTCGGGAAAGATATTGGTTCTTATTTCAATACCAATTTCAACAAATATTTCTGATGGCAGAGAAATGATACATAACGGTCCAAAGTCAATACATACCAGGTTGAATTCACGTTCCACATTATCCTGTGCTCGCTTTATCACCGCGTCTGCAAAAAGTTTTAATACGACAGGGCTGTTATTGGCAAAATCCTCCGCAGTAACATCTGTTCCTGAGTCATTAACATTTAACTTAGAATATTTTTCTACCACTTTTTTGGCTTCTTCAAGTTCAACATTATCGACTTCTCTTGGTTTAACTCTTACTATGTTATTGGCGACAGAGAGGGACACATCTTCATTTTTCAGATCCTTTATTGCCTCTGAAATAGCATAAGCATATGTTTTGCCTATCCTTGTTGCCTCATCGTAAGAATATTGTTTTTTCGGAGTTGTTACATCAAAATGATTGATATTTCCTGATGGCGCTATCAACGGAAAGAACATAGAACCCGATCCCATTTCATCTTCAAGCATAGAACGGCATATTCCCATCCAGTCTGAAGATATAGCAGTGCCTCCAATTGTGTCCCCATGATTTGATATATTGGCAATAAGGACTTTTAATTTTCCATTCTGCTTTATTCCCATCATCGGTATTGAACAATCGACCGGACCTTCGGTTTTTTCTATATCGGGATTCATTTTCCCGGGGTTGGTAACAACAGTACCATTTTTCATCCAGTAACGTCTATTAAAGGCAAGCCCTTCGAGAGAAGTTCCGCCAAAGCAAAGCTCGCCTGCGTGCATACTTAAACACGCATCCGTTATCGCTTCTATTGCTTTCGTTACAACAAAAAAATAATATTCCGGATTAGAACTCCAATCTTCATTGATTGCCGGTGCAGTGTGGGTGTGACTGGCACATATAATTACATTTTCCTTGCTCAGAATCTTTGTTTTTTCAACTAACTCATAAATTCTATCAGAAAGTTTAGAGTTGATATTGAGCAAGTCAAAGTATACTATTGCGGAAGCAACTCCGTTCTGCTTTATCACAAGAGCATGTACATAGATATCGTCAAGTACATTGTCCCACATCCTGATGTTAAAATATCCTGCCAGATTAGATGGCACTTTAGGATTTATACATCTTCGGCCAGTTCCATAAACGACACTGCTGTTACTCATTTCACTACCTATATTTTTATTGTTTTCCCGCCATTCCGTGCCGAATTATGCGCCGCATAGATCAGCTTCAGATTATGTAATGCATCATAACCGTCGGAAGGATAATTGTCAATAATCGTTCTTGCATGTGCATTGATTACATGTTGGTAGATGTTCTCAATATCATCGGTGGCGATCTTAACTTCTTTGTTTTCGCTGTAGTTATCGATTTCCAGCCGCATTTTTATCGGCTCTCCCGGATGACCGGAGAGCTGAAACATGGTCCCATAAGAACGCAATGTGGCTTCTGAACCGTAAACTTCAAATCCCAGATTTGACAGAGTTCCACCAAGTCCGCCACGAGGCTCATTAAATCCAACTTTTATACTGCCGGTCATTCCGTTAGACATCTTATATTTTATATAAGCACCGTCCTCCACCACCATATCCATAGTTTTCGGGTAATATACACAGGCAACTTCTTCTATTTTGCTGTCAAGGACAAATTCAGCCATATAAAAACAATGGCTGGCTACATCTCCTACAGGACCACCAAGTTCTTCAGGATTGGAGCAGCGCCATGTTGCAGCCTCCTCCGGAGCCGAGCCGTAGCTGAACTCCATATGAAAGCAAGCATCATTGACATCACCCAGTTTACCCGCACTAATCATCTCACTTGCCTTAATGTTCCAGCTGTTGCCGGTCATCATGTGGTCAACCATTAAACTTACTTTTTTCGTCCTTGCCAGTTCTACCATCAAAGAAGCATCTTCAATAGTGGTTGCCATAGGCTTTTCAACCAACACGTGCTTACCTGCATTAATAGCTTTTTGGGCAATTCCAGCATGGCTGGTGTTGTTTGTAGCAATAAATACCGCGTCTATCTCGTTTGAATTAATAATCTCATCGGTAGACTCATACCACTTAAGACCTAATGCTTCTACAGCTTTTGCTCTAAGCGGATTAAGGTCAGTAGCGCCTACAAGCCTTGCTCCGGGAAGAGGGGCGAAACGCCCCTTGTCGCAGGCAAAACCTTCTTTTGCTATACGGTTTTCGGCTATGCCGCCAAATCCGATTAAAGCATATTTGATTTTATCCATAAGCTTCCGAATCCTTATTTCATATAGTAGTCGGCTACTTTATTGAAGGCCGCAATACAAGCATCAATGTGCTCTTCGTTATATACCGGATGAGTAAAGAAAGAGATTGTTCTATCAGTCATCCACTTTGCCTTTTTGCAGCTGATATCAGCATAGTCGATTTTACGTGCTTTAGGATCTTCAAAGGGATAGTTGGCTTCTCCAAAACCATTTCGTTCCACGTATGCTTTCTCTTTATACATTTCAGGCCAGAGAACACTATATACGGGAACACCTTCTTCTCCAACTGCCTTGATAAAGGTTTTGACATCACAAGTCAGCTTATCAACATCTATAACAAACGGAGCCCACCAATATGCATTCTGCCGCTCTTCTGTGTCTACAGGAGCATGCATCACAAGCGGATGATCCTTCAGAGCTGCTACAAGTTTTTTTCCATTGCGCAGGCGGTTTTTTAAATTCCAGTTGTCGAAACGCTCAAGTTCGCAGATTCCAATTTGAGACTGCATCTCGGTCATACGGAAATTAAACCCTACGCGTTTGTGGATGTACATTAGTTTGCCTTCCATCTCCAGCAAATTCAAACGTTCTTTCACATCATACCCGTGATCACGAAATGAACGGCACTCCCATGCAAGATCCTCATCATTTGTTACAACCATACCGCCCTCGCCTCCAGTAGTGAAGTGCTTGCTCTGACAAAAGCTAAAGCAACCTGCGTCTCCAATAGTGCCGGCTTTTTTACCTTTATATACACCACCAAAACATTGTGCGCAGTCTTCAACAACTTTAAGGTTGTACTTTTTAGCGATTTCCAGAATAGGATCCATGTCCGCGACAATACCATACAGATGAACAACAATAATTGCCTTGGTGCGTTCTGTTATTTTCGTTTCGATATCCCTGGGGGCAATGGTGTGGTCTTCTGTAACATCGGCAAAGACTGGAAGAGCCCCTGCCTGCATAATACAAAATGAAGAAGCAATAAAAGAGTACGATGGACAGATAACTTCATCCCCTGGGCCAATATCCATTGCTGCAAGTGCTGTATGAAGAGCAGCAGTTCCATTTGTAACGCTGATTGCATGTGAAACACCATTCCACTCTGCCCACTTCTTTTCAAATTTCTGACCGATTGGACCAGTCCAGTAATTCACTCTTCCATTTCTTAAAGGTTCCATCGCCTTCTGAATAGTGGATTCTTCAAATGAAGGCCATGTTGGAAATGTTCCATTGTACACTTTTTCGCCGCCGTTGATTGCAAGTTCTGACATTTCTAAGTCTCCTTTTTGTTTTTCTCTTTTGTGAAATTTAGTAAAATTAAATTTTAATATACTTTTATTATCCGGCATAATCGTGTATAATTCAACAATAAAAGATTGTTATTAATTATCAACAAATTGTAAAATATTACTATCATGCTGGACATAAGCACAGTCCCTATAGAAAAGCAAAGACATCCAGGTATAACTCCTGAATGTCCTTTTGAGGTTGTAAGTGAATATAAATATAAACCACATAACGTATTTATTGGGGATATGCATTATGCATTACAGTTGTGCATCGTAATAGAAGGTTCAATGGATGTGGCCTTTGGCGGTTTTGAGCGAACCTATAATACGGGTCAGGCATTTTGGACAATGTTCTGGGAGCCTCACGCATTTCGATTTACCTCGAGAAGAAACTTCGCGATGGCTATCAATATAGATTTAGACTTTTTAGGGCAATGCGGACCTTTTGGTAACTGCAACTGGCTTCAGCCATTTGTTGTTCCTCCGGCGGAACGCTTCTGCCCGGAAAACGAAAAAGAGCGGCAACTGTTCAAGAATGCCGGTATTATAATGTATAGAACATGGCGGAATAAACAATTAAACTGGCAATATCATATCTGGTTAAAATTACATCAGTTGATTCTGGCAGCAATTGATGGTCTTTGCTCAAAAGGGGATACACATGAAGCAATTGCCGAAGAAGCATTTGAAGAATTTCTAAAAATAAAAGCCGCTGTAGACATGGTAAGAAAAGGCACAGGACGCCCTCCGTCATTAAATGAGGCTGCGTCACTGTGTTCATTAAGCCAGAGCCGGTTCTCTAATATATTCAGCCGGGTACTGGGAATGAGTTACGGCAAATTCGCGGCACGTTCAAGACTGGCCTCCGCGGCAATGGATCTAAGCTACAATCGCCTCACAATAGATGAGATAGCATCAAAATGGGGATATTTCGACAATAGTCATTTCACCAATGCTTTCAAAAAACTATATGGTTACTCTCCAAGCCAATACCGAAGCAAATAGGGTTCTTTTAGGTATTTTCATGAATAGACCTTTCTCATACATGAGATAAGCCTGATCATATTATCACACATTATTAACTGGTACTGTTGTCATCTTTACCACAGTAACAATTTGCAATTCTATGATAGTTTATTACAACCTTTCATTGTTTAATCATGCTAAATCAGGTTTATAATAAATACAGAAACGAATTGGCAAATATATTTTACAAAGAATAAATAACGCTATCACAACGGGCAATTAACGATGAGAAATATAATTCCCCATCTGATATATGCCGGAACGCTTTGTTAAGTAATATTGTCAATATTCAAAGACATTTTCAGGCTGGTAATCAAACACCTTACCGAAAGCACATATATCGATATTGATTAAGATATAAAAGTACTTACTGGTTGGGGAAATATACTAAGATAAAAACTATATAGAAGGAATAAAACATGACATTAATTGATTGGATTATAGTAGTCGTTCCAGTAAGCTTTGTGCTGTATATGGGATTTAACGCTCGTAAATATGTTCGCAGTGTTGCTGATTTCCTATCAGCAGGAAGGGTTTGCGGACGCTATGTGATTTGTGCTAGTGATGTAGCAAATGCGTTGTCTATAATTACTTTGGTTGCCTATGTGGAATCACACTATAAGACTGGATTTGCCTTGTCTTTCTGGATGCTTATTATGGGGCCGACGGCAATGATTCTGGCATTATTCGGCTTCTGCGTTTATCGTTTCCGGGAAACTAAAGCAATGTCTCTTGGTCAATTCCTTGAAATGAGATATAACCGAACCTTCCGTATATTTGCAGCCTCTCTACGAAGTATATCCGAAGTGCTGGCAAACTCGATAATGCCTGCAATAGCTGCACGGTTTTTTATTTATTATCTGGATATTCCACATTATTTAAATATATTTGGATTACAAATCCCTACATTTTCTCTTATTATTTTGATCTGTCTGACAATTGCCATATCAATAATTTGTATGGGAGGGACATTAGCAATGGTGATAACTGATGCGATTCAAGGGATGCTTTGTTTTCCTCTTATTGTAGTCTTTATCATATTTATCCTATATCAATTCAGTTGGCAACAAGAAATTATACCAGTAATGATGGATCGTGTTCAAGGAGAAAGTTTTCTCAATCCATATGACATCTCAAATCTGCGTGATTTTAATTTGTTTTTTGTCATGATATTGATCTTCAACAGTGTATTTCACCGCGCCAGCTGGATTGGTTCAGGTCTCAGTTCTGCAGCGAAAAACCCTCACGAACAAAAAATGGCCAGTATTCTTGGTGCATGGCGAGGACAAGTCTCTGTTATTTTGTATATGCTTATCGGTCTGGCTATAATTACCTTACTCAATCATCGGAATTTTTCTACACAGGCAAAAGATATTCGTAACAGTATTTCGGCACATATATCAAAAGAATTAATCGTTGACAAAGAAAAGCGAGCTGCATTCGACAAGGCAATAAAAGCAGTACCAGAACAAATACAGAAAATTGGAATAGACAAACCATTGTCCCAAAAAAATAATCTTGACACTCCAATACTAAAAACTGCACATAATAAACTTATTGAGTTTAATGGTCAAATCCAAGGCAACGCTAAGTTTCAGCAATACCGGACTTTATTTCACCAGGAGATGCTGGCATCTTCAATGAGGAGCTTGTTTCCTACTGGAATAATGGGACTTTTCTTCTTGCTGATGATATTAGCTATGGTTTCGACAGACAATACCCGCATATACAGTGCTGCGGTTACAATTAATCAGGATGTGATTCTGCCGCTGAAGAAAAAGCCATTTACTATGAAACAGCATGTATGGTCTTTGCGTATTGTATCAATCAGTATTGGTGTATTTTTCCTGCTGGCATCAAATTTCATGGCGCAGATGGATTATATCCAATTATTTGTCTCTATAATGTGCTCAATGTGGCTTGGCGGGTGTGCTCCTGTTATGATATTCGGATTATATAGTCGTTTTGGGACAACAGCCGGTGCATTCACCTCATTGATATCGGGCATGTTTTTGTCACTGGGAGCTATACTTATTAAGCGAAACTGGGCAGACATTGTATATCCATGGCTTGATCAAAACGGGTATGTTGAAAGTGTCGGTAAGTTCCTCTCAAATGTATCGAAACCATTTAATCCATATGTCGTCTGGGAGATGAATGCGATAAAATTCCCAATAAACAGCTATGAGATATTCTTTATAATCTCAATTATTACACTGTTTTTATACTGTTCAGTATCATATTTCACAATGAAAGAGCCATTCAACCTTAACAGAATGCTGCATCGTGGAAAATATAATCTTGACGGAGAAAATAAAGAACAATTTAAGATGTCATGGCGCAACCTTCTAATAAAAATGGTAGGAATCACCAAAGATTACTCAAGAGGAGATAAAATTATTGCATGGGTTTTCTTTTTACAGAGTTTCGTATGGACATTTTTATGCACATTTGTAGGCGCAATCATCTGGAACACTATTCATCCTTGGTCGCTTGAAAACTGGGGAACGTATTTCTTCATAGTTTTTCTAGTTGTTCCATTGATATTGGTAACAATATCTGTATTCTGGTTCGGAATAGGTGGACTTATTGATTTACGCAGGATGTTCCGTGACTTAAAAGACAGAACTGTAAATCCACTTGACGATGGTCGGGTGGAGGGGCACATGTCTTTAGCTGATAAAGATAAACTCGAAGCTTTGGACAAAGAGACAGCCAATAGATCATAAGTTGGTCAAAAGACTGTAGTAAGATTTAACCGTTAAAGACTTCTGCAGAACGGCATGTTGCACTTTCGCCAATATGATGCGACATTAGGATTATCCGCGGTGAAATTTTTATTTGGGTTTACATTGCCGCGCGACTTCAAGGCGCGTCAACTTTACCATTTACATGAATTCCGCGGTTATCCGGAGTCATTATTCTGCTCTTTTCCAAGTCTCATCCATTAAAATACCGAAAAAGCCAATTCTTTAAAAGACTATACTAAAAATAGATATATAACAGTATTTTCTTGAAAATGTAAGAATTTACAATTTTATAATAACTAATAACAATCTTTAGTTATTGAAGTATAGACAAGAACATCTGATAATAAAAGTATATTACATTTTTAAATTCACTAAGTTTTACAAAAAAAATATTATGAAATACAAACTTGAAGTAGGAGCCAGAACTGTAGATGATGTACTGACCGCAGAAGCTGGCGGAGCAGACAGGGTTGAGCTTTATTCCAGTCCACTGGAAGGGGCATTAACTCCAAGCGCTGGGTTTATCAAGACAGCGTCTCTGGCTGTAAAAAAAATGAAACTGTTTGCCATGATACGTCCTCGCGCAGGCGACTTCCTTTACAGTCACAGTGAGTTTCAGACCATGCAGCGTGATGTGGAAACAGCCGTTGAAAATGGTGCCGATGGAGTGATGTTCGGAATTCTGAAAGATAATGGAAGACTCGATACTAAACGCATGAAAGACTTGATCTCACGAAGTGGAAACAAAAAGATCAGCCTCCACCGGGCATTTGATTTCTCCAGTGATCCGATGTGCAGCCTGAATGAAGCAATTGAACTGGGATGTGATTATATTCTTACAATCGGTCAAGCACAGGAAGCTACTTTCAGTCGCCATATCTTGTATAAGGTTCTGGAGGCAGGACGAGGTAAAATAAATATAATGCTTGGATTAGAAGCAGGATTCAATACACAAAAGGAACTGCCGAAAATACTGGAGGAAACTGGAGCTTTAGAATATCATGTGGTTAATGGATACCGCTGCCGGAAATCGGCAATGACATGGACTGGAAAAAGCAAAGGTAAAGATGATTTCCTTAAGAACACGATGTTTTCTATTGATTACCTGTCTGAGCAGGCAGTGAGGGATGTCAGGGATATTCTGGATGAATACGAATCAAAAGAGGGTTAAAATGCTAAAAAAAGAAGAGTTCATATCACAATTAAAAGCAATTGGAATTGAAGAAGGAATGGATGTCCTTGTACATTCATCAATGAAAAGTATTGGTCCTGTTGAAGGAGGTGCCGATACAGTTATCGATGCACTTCAGGAGGTTCTGGGAGAAGATGGAACTTTAATGATGTCTACCGTATCAGGCAACGTCAACAAGGAACAACCTGTGTTCCATGTAGATCACACTCCGGGGACTGTTGGAATCTTGTCGAATATATTCCGTAAACGCAAGGGGGCTGTAAGAAGCATGCACCCGGTACATTCGATTGTAGCCATGGGGCCGAAAGCGAAATTTTACACCGATGGTCATCTTGAATCTAATACGCCATGGTCTCCAGACAGTCCATATGGCAAGATAATGAGAAACGGTGCTAAGGTGTTTTTTATCGGCACTGACTTTGAATGCAATACGTGCATGCATGCTCTTGAGATAGAAGCTAAAGTTCCCGGCTTACATACAGAAGAAACTCAAACCCTTTATATATTTGATTCAAATAATAACATGCATACAATCGAACACCATTGGCATTCCCCCAAAAAAGATTACTACACCAACATGGAATCTATTGTAGCAAAGGCGGGTGGACTTACCTACGGTCAAATCGGAATGAGTATATCCAGATTTGTGGATGCAGAAACTCTCAGGAAGGTAATGCTTCCTATATTTCAGAATACTCCTGAATTGGCAATTAAACGCCTTTCAGAAAACACATTTATCTGGGAATAGGAATTGCCGGGAAAGTTGCTTGTCTAAATAAAATACCATCTTACATAAGGGATATAGAAAATGACAAAGAATAAAGAAATATTAAATACACTTGTAAGCAGTCATTCCCGGAGATTAGAGCACTGGTATAAACTGCTCCATGAAATAATGCCTGATTATTTCTTTAAGACTTTTGGACAACAGCAACTTGAAGAATTATTACCTATGCTTTTCAATATCGAATGCATCCGCGGGATACAACGAATTGAAAGAAATAATTCCGTAACCCTTGTGTATCTGAAAAATGCTGAAAATGATACTCTGAAGATCAATCGTATGATGGACGGATACAATATTGTTGGAGCTGTTATTTACGAGTCGGAACAAAAACTTGTAATTAACGGTATATCATCAAGCCTGGTAATAGAATATTATCATCTGGCTGACGGAAACCATTATTTGAATGAACCAGTCTACTCATTGCGAGAGCTGCAGGAGGAATATAAGAAAAGGTATGGGAAGAATACTACAAGCATAAAAGATATCTACAGATATATTAATTGGAAAAATGTTAATGACCTTTCCATGGAACGCCTGCTTGACCGCCTTGATAGAGTAAGTAGGATTCAGGATAAAGATTATATTAAAACTGGAGTAGAAAAACTGCCGGATGGAGAACTCCGTCTAACTGTAGAATCTCCTATGCCTTCAAGTTCCTGCTTTTATTTTAAACTGCGGGAGATATTGAAATTGTCCGGACTGGATTTTAAACGCATATATTTCCGTGAAATCACAAGTAATAATGATATCACTGATTTCAGCCATAAAAGCGTAAATATAACTACATTATATTTAAAGACAGTTCCCGGGGTATCAATTAATTCTCCCAAAATCCAGAATGTTATTAAAGAAATCCCTCTTATAAGTTGGGTGGAGATGAATGATGTTTTTCATTCAGAGCTTGTCAGAAAACATCTCTGGACACTTTCCGACGCCAATTTAATCAGGGCAACCGCGGAGTTTATACACTCTCAATTTTCATACATAGACCGCAGTGCTTATACTTTTGAACATATCACAAGACTAATGGCGGTGTATGAGCCTCTGCTTAAACTTTACTGTAAACTGTTTCACAAGCGCTTCTGCCCAGATCTGTCTAAGTCAGACCGTCAGGAAAAATCAATATTGAAAAAACTTGAAACAGAGATAGAACAAATCAATACAGGAATGCATGATAAGGACATTACAGTAAAAAATATATTTAACGCGGCAATCCAATTTGTTAACAGTATTATTAAAACAAATTTCTATTGTATTGATAAGTCAGCATTGGCCTTCAGGCTTGTTCCTGATTTCATAGACCACTTTGCGAAAAAACACCCCCAATACAATAACGCTTTGCCGATAGATCGTCCACATGGGGTCTTCTTCTTTTATCGCTCCGATACGATAAGCTTTCAGGTAAGATTCTCAGAAATTGCCAGAGGAGGCTGGAGAACAGTCATACCTAAAGACAATGAGAACAATCTTGAAAAGCAAGATAACTACGAGTTTGCCAAAGACGAGGTTTTCAGGGAGGTTTATGTCCTTGCTCACACTCAACATTTGAAAAACAAAGATATATATGAGGGGGGATCAAAGATGATTACCCTCCTGCATTCTCATGGAGGCAGTGATATTTTACCCGTACTATATTCATCCCAGCGTTCTATATGCAGAGCGTTTCTGAGTTTAATCACTTATAATAAAACTGGCAAACTAAGCAATGATAGAATAGTGGACAAATTAGGCCGCAATGAAATAATCGAAGTCGGACCTGATGAAAACATGCACGATATAATGATAAAATGGATGGCGAAAACCGCAGATAAATCCGGTTATTATCTTGGAAGCGGTTTTATTTCCGGCAAACCTGATCGGGGGATAAATCATAAGGAGTTTGGAGTCACGTCATTCGGAGTTCACCAGTTTCTATTAAGAACTCTTGAAGAACTGAATATAAATGCGGAAAATGACTCTTTCTCTGTTAAGATCTCCGGCGGACCGTCAGGAGATGTGGCAGGAAATGAAATGAAGCTATTGCTAGCAAATAATAACGAAAAATGGCTCTATCCAAACCTTAAAATCACAGCAATCACAGATGGACCAGCAGTAATTTATGACCCGGCAGGCATTGATAAGAATGAGCTGCTGAAACTGGTTCTGAAAAATAACCTGGACGTATTTAATCCTGAAAAGCTGATTGGAGAAAATGCTTATATGTTGTTTAGCTCTGTTGCTAAAATAAACGGTATTGAAAAGCATCGGCTGGTAACGGTGAAATCCGGAAAATTGCAAGAACAACAAGTTACACGTGACGAATTTATGCATATTTTTCAAAACAACCTTTTCCACTATGCAGATATATTTATTCCGTGTGGAGGACGTCCTCAGACAATCAACAACACCAACTGGCAGGAGTTTTGCCCTGATGGTATTCCTTCTGCTAAAGCAATTATTGAAGGAGCTAATTCATATATTACTCCAGAAGCACGTAATCATCTTCAGGATGCAGGAATTATTATAATCAAAGATGCCTCGGCAAATAAATGTGGAGTAATAACTTCATCTTATGAAACTCTTTTCGGATTAATGCTTAATGAAGAAGAGTTTGCCGAAATTAAAGACGAACTTGTAAAAGAAGTAATGAAAAAATTGCGTAACAGCGCCAGACTTGAAGCTGACTGGCTATTTTCACAACACAAATGTACCGGCTCTCATTTAACCTTCCTCACAGATCAACTCAGCCGAAATATAAACGACAAAAATGTTGAAGTCGTAACATATTTAGAAAAGAATCCTGATTTCGTCTATAGAGACGTTATTCTCTCTGATCTTCCCAATGTATTAACAAGAAAATATTCCAGCAGGCTTGACAAAGTACCAAAATCATACCAGCGTGCTATTGCTTCCGTTGAATTTGCAACACGTATTATTTACGGTCAAACAGGAAATATAGAGGATGAAATCAAATCAGTTAGCAATTAATGCTATATTGTTTTGTTTAATTCTTCCAGTTTAAGTTGGGATTTTTCTCATAAAAACATTTAAGATCTATAAAAAACAGATTTATGTGAAAAGGCGGCAAAGTTATCTCAGGATTCACCGGCATGCTGAATGATTCATTATGTCGTTAATAAATAAGCACTTAAATCAAAACTTCAACTATTATGACGCCGCTATTTTTTTCTAAAAAAAATATTTATTTTTTTATTTAAACTATTGACAAGTAGCTAGACAAACAATTATGATGTTATTAAAGAACAGACGAGCTTAAAATGACTTTATTAGTTTTAAAAAAATTAAATATTAAAAAAAATTTAAAAATGCCGGTTTATCAACATTTGGCTGAACAAATAACCAAGGAGATAAAATCTGGCAAATTAAATGCAGGAGACAAATTGCCGACTGAACATTGTCTGGCAAAAGAACTTGGCATAAACCGCTTAACTGTTAGGAAATCTTATCAAACACTTGAATATAATAATCTGGTTGAACGCAGACGTGGTATGGGAACTTTCATTTTGAAACCCTCTATAAATAATAATCATGTAAGCAACCATAATAAAACAATTTATGTTTTGATACCACATCCAGTTCATATAACGTTGCAATTACAATCTTCATTACTTATACGTAGAATAATTTATGGTGCATCAATGGAAAAGGGCGATAATCTTATTCAGACTGTACCCGTGTCTAAAAGATTTACTGGTCGTTCTCCTAATGTTGACTGGAATATTATAAGACAAATACCGGAAAAAGCACGGGTGTTTGTTAGCAGTATGTGGTTTGGAAGCATATTCCCTTTTTTACTGGAACGTGATGTTCAAGCAATCCTTATGAACGATCAATATATAAATGATATGCAAACTAAAGAATATGAATTAATTAAGGGAAAGTGGAATATTATCACACGTGATCGATTGTCTGCTATGGAACAAGCTGTTTTATACCTTTATAATCAAGGACGTCGTAAAATTGCTACAATAAAAAAGTATAAGAATGAGACTAATCACCCTTTCAAAAAAGCGATGATTTCTGTTCATGAAGAATACTCAATTAATTACAGTAATGATCAATACTGTGAAATTGGCGAAAACAGTTCACAAACACATATAGAAAATGAAATAGTCGAACTCTGGAATAAGACAAAGTTCGATTCACTTATTGTCTGCAGTGTGAATTTCATAAAAACAGTTTATAATACTTTAACTAAAAAATTAGGACTGAAAATCCCTGAAGATGTAGCATTAATGTCCTTTTATGATAATCCCGTATACCTTGATTTTGAGTCTCCAATCACAGCTATAGATTTTCCTAGTACTAATATAGGGCGCGAAATAATAAAAATCTTTGACCGTAAAAGTGTTATTTCCAGTGAATCGATATTTCAGGCAACTATAATCGAAAGGGAGTCAACGAGAAAAGGCGCGGGTGCCTATATAAATCATACTTTCATGCCAGAGATATCAGTTAATAATAACATTATAAATATGGATTAAACTAAACTAATAAACTAAAAAGAAAGGAAACTCAAAAATGAAACATTGCAAAAAATTCACACTCATCGAACTTCTCGTAGTAATCTCCATCATAGCAATCCTCGCCTCAATGCTGCTCCCTGCATTGAACAAAGCCAGAGAAAAAGCTTACGCGATAAATTGTTCCAGCAATTTAAAACAAATAGGCAATGCTTTTATGTTTTATCTTGATGATTATGATGACAACTTAATGGCTGACCGAACTCCATACGTGAGATACTGGGATGGTGTCAATGAGCAGCGCCCGTGGCTGGAGCTACTTGGAAAAATAGGTCCATATTCAAAATTAGACTATGGCATAAAAATCGGCACTGCACGTAATAAAGATGATTACAACAAACGCAATATCCTTTGTCCTTCACAATTCATGACAAACTTTACATATACAGATTATGCTGCTAATCGGTGGTTGCTTGGAACTTTATCCACCACTGATGCTTATTATACTCACACTATAAAAAAAATAAAAACACCAAGCGTCGCTGTAATGGTCGGGGATAATGGGAGAGTTGCAGAGCATGTCATAGCATATCCTCATGTTAATGATTCCACACGCAACGATACAAGATTACGCCTTGGTCACAGTAATTTTGCCAATCTGCTTTATGTTGATGGTCATGTCGGCAATATATCAAGATCAGAAGTTTTAATTAAAGGAACAGATCTATTTAGGGATGGTTTCAAATATGACAGTCAAAATTAAAACAATCTGATTACCAATTAACTTGTATATAATTGCGTGAAATGTGATGTTTCGCGCAATTCTTTAATTTCCACCCAAAGGACATTATAATGTTAAAAAATATTCCTGTAATTTTTTTATTAACAATCACATTTTGTTACAATGCGTTTTGCGCTGATAGAAGTATAAATGTAACTGCAACTGACAAAGCTCCCAAGCTAGACGCCAAGATAAATGATGCCTGCTGGGACAAAATAAAATGGTATAGTGAATTCAGTACTTTAAACGCTCCTGATAAAAAACCTGAAGCCCAAACTCATTTTAAAATGCTTCATGATAATAAGTTTTTATATGTTTTAGCAAAGCTTGATGAACCGCTTATGAATAAACTTAAGGCCAATATTAAACAACGTGATGGCAGAGTATATGATGACGATTGTTTGGAACTTTTTATTGACGTTAATAAAAATCAAGTAAGCTATTACCATTTCATTATAAATTCTCTTGGAACAATTTATGATGCACAACGTCGTCAGGGTGGACATGTCGCAACAAAAGAATGGGATATTGATGGTATAAAAATTGCTACAGAAAAATATTCCGACCACTGGGTTATAGAAATGGCTATACCGCTTGTCAAACTGGGAATTGAACCAGACAACTCTGGAATCTGGGGAATTAATATTGCACGTGACCGTCAATCTAAAAAAGAGTTTTCCACTTTTATGCCTCTTAATGGCGGGTTTCATCAACCCGGCCATTTTGGAGATCTAGTACTAAAAGATGCTGACCTGAAAGCCTTTTCCTGGGAAATAAAAGCTCCTTATGCAATAAAAACAATTTCCCAAAACGGGAAAGTATTTATAAATAATAAACTTTATATTACAAATGATACAGGCAAATTCCGTTTTATAAAAATCAAGACAAAATTACTCAACCATGATGAATCAAAAATAACAACAACTGGACTACCAAACGAAACCGGAAAAGAAGTACAAATATCAACCCCTGCGGGAGCCAATGGCAATACACTATTAGTAGTTAATATAATTAATCGCCAGAATAACAACCTGCTGGCTACACGATTATTTCCAGTAAATATAGAGTATTCTCCATTAAAAATAAATCTAACCCAACCATTTTACCGTAACTGTATTTTTTCCACTGAATCAATAAATGAATTAAAAGGTGAAATTATTTCAAACCTGGAAAGTTTAACCGAAGTAGTTTTATTAATCGAATTAAAAGATTCAGCAGGTGAAACTGTTAGTTCAAAAGTAATTAAAGAAATAACCAATACAAATGATTTTTCATTAGAAATCCCAGATTTAAAATATGGCGAATATCATCTCTGTGCTGAATTGCAAAAGAACAACAAAAAAATATATTCTGCAAAAATTCCTGTCAAAAAATTACCCCCGTTAAAAGGAGAAGTAAGAATTGATAAAAACCTGATTACTCTGGTTGATGGGGAAAAATTCCTTCCTTATGGATGGTTCAGTTATAGAGATGAATTCGATCTAGCCCAAAAACAAGGATATAATATTTATGTAAATTACAATGCATATTACAAGTCAGATAAGAAATTAAAAGAATGGCTTGATGAAAATGTAAAAAATGGTCTAAAAGCTATTATTTATCCTTACCCTGAAAGAAAATATAACAACCCGGAAAGATGGCAAAAACCATTATCTACTGAAGAAGCTGAAGGTATTCGTAACTTTGTCCGTAAATGGAAATCCCACCCGGGCATTTTGGCTTGGTATATGGCTGATGAACCTGAATTGCGCCCGGCACTCCCTGCTCGCATTTCTGCAATTAAAAAAATATGTGAAGAGGAAGATCCTTATCATCCATGCATAATGCTGAATGATACTCTGGACGGAATACATAAATATATTGATGGAGGAGATATTTTTAGCCCTGACCCATATCCATTATTTATCCAGAATAAGTATGCGGCAAAGCCAATCGAAAAAGTTGGCAAATTTATAGAAGAAATTGCGATTGCGGGGAAAAATAAAAAAGCAGCCTGGATAACACCACAAGGATTTAACTATGGTGATTATGGCAGAGTAAATAATCGTGCCCCGAATTTCGTTGAATTAAGAAATATGCAGTATCAGGCAATAATTGCCGGAGCTACCGGTTTTACATGGTATACTTATTACCGCGCTAAACCATACCCCGATTTAATTCTCGGCGTAGAATTTTTGGGGAAAGAAGCCAGGTTGCTGAAAAATGTAATATTGTCTCCACAAAAAAGAATCGCAATGAAGACCGGGGATAAATATGTCAAAGCTGTCTATTATAAAAATATAGATGGAGCTGATTGGATAATTGTGGTGAATAATGCAACAGAAGCTAAGCAACTCGAACTAATCTTGCCTGAAGACGCGCCCTCAAAATGGTATATTCTTTCAGAAAAAAAGCAAGTTGACAGTAATGGAAAAACATTGAAAGATAGATTAAATCTCTATGATACGAATATCTATACAAGCAGTAAATTGCTGGCAGATAAATTATCTACGGCTTCTACTCAAAATAAGATTAATGAAATGAAAAAAACTAAGAAGTAGGCATATGAATAAATTATTTTTTTTAATAGCTGTTACTATAACAACTCTTTCCGTACAGGCTCAGGATTCCGAAAAGTTGCCAATTATCGCATACTGGAGTTTTGATAATGACTCAGGCAACACACTGATAGATTCTGGCCCAAATAAACTTAATGCGGTACTCAAAAGTAAAGATGATACCCAAAAAATCTTAACCGCAGAAGGAATGAAAGGCAAAGCCTTGTTTTTAGAAGCCAAAAGTAAAGTGAAGTATGTCATTGACGATAAAAAAAATTTGTTGAATATCACCCCCCCATATACTATTTGTGCATGGGTGAAAAAAACTGCTGAAAAACCGAAATCAATGTGTATCTTTTCCAAAAAATTTGATTCGCATTCCACTGGATATGATTTCAGAATCAGTTGGAATAAACTTAATTCAAACGTAGGTAATGGAAGTGAATCATTTGCGGTGTCGTCACCTTACAAAAGTGTAAAAGACAACACATGGAATCATTTTGCAATAACTAATGACGGAGAGAAAATCATTCTTTTTATAAATGGAGAAACTGCTCAAATGAAAATAGTCCCTGAAGATATTTCCAATGTTACTCCTAAAGCGAACAAAGCCAAAGCGGTCATTGCTAATTATGTTGGCCGACCTGACGCTTATAACTTCGTTGGTCTTATTGATGAACTATATATCATCGCTAAAGTTCTTACAAATGATGAATTATTCCAACTGGCCGCACCTTAAGCAGTTGCGAATTAGTGAATAGTTCGCACGGATTTAATAGAAATGTCACCGGTCAGGTATCCTTATTTTCATATGGCGTTATACCGAGCCGGTACTGCCGCCGACATTCATCCTTAACCTGGATAAAGCCGATACCCTCGCAAAACCGACTGCTGAACCCTTTATCACTCAGGCACTGATACGGGTAAAACAAAAGCCATCATCACCGAGCTGTTTTCTGGAAGACATTTCCTGTTTGAATCAGGATGGCGGAACAACCATTAACACCTGACTGGAATTGCAGTGTCAGGTTTTAATCATGGTTTATTTATGGGCGTGATGACAGATCATGTCCACAACTATAACGGTGGCGAGGATGGCAACGCTATCCTCTCCTCCGACAATGTCCACGTCGTAAGAGTCGGTCTGAGTCGCAAGCTTTTTCGACACCGTGGCGACGACCTCTCCCGAACGGGTAAAAATATATTCATATTCCCAAAAATCGCCCTCGATCTTATAATCATCGTCTCCCGGCACATCCAGAGTGAACTTGTTATTAAGCAATGAAAATTCTTTTATCACCCAGGCAAAATGATTATCGCCACGGAATATTTCATATTTAGGTTTGAGCGAGAGCAGTTTTTGATGGATGTGAGCAAGTTCGTTTCCTTCCATATTCTGGAAAGAAAGTTTTTCACCCATAGTAAGGATTTTACCCTTGATCTGATATACCGGTTGTTCTTGATCATCAAAAATCTTGAACATGTCGGAAAGCGCCCAGGCTTTCTGTTTTATAACATATCTCATCTTGCCTCCAGTGGTAATAAACACTTCGTGAGAATCCGCCCCGCCATAACAGCACCGTAAATCAATCTTCCAACAGACTTAGCTGATGTTTTATATAATCCTCTATCTCATAAGCCCAGCGCCTTTTACGCATGCCGGTAACCAGCATTTTCCGGGTCTTATCCGTGGTGATCCATATTTCCACATAGGTCATAAGCGTGTACCGCATCCAGCAAAACGCCGCTATCAGCGGAAACAAAAACAAATAGCCCATGCTGCCGGAACTCACGCACGCGGCGAAAAGCAGAAAGATACATACTAGAAAGGCAAGAAATGATGCCACCGCGGTATTCACCTTGAAATTAATGTAAATGTCCTTTATATCCCGGATGAAGACATCTTCAGAATCGCAATGAAAAGTGTCATCGGTAATCCATGTATCCCGGTCAAAATAGTGTATGTGCTGACTCATATATTATAATCTTTTGTGTAGGCGGAAAACATTACATCCATGCCGGAAATGTCCGACATGGACGATTGGATATTAGTTCATTACCGGAGCAGGAGTCGGAGTTGCCGCCGGTACTGATTTTTCCGCGTTTTTCTTTTCCGCAAATGCTTTCAGTCTGTCCTGAAGCGGTTTGGGAATGTTGAACTTCAATTTGACATCTTTGGCATTATTGCTGATTTTCAGAGCACTGGTAACATCCATAGCCAGCTGAGGATCATCCTGAAACGCCATTCCGCCAGCCATCATAAGCATCATTTTTGCCTGCTGGGTCAATTGTTGAGCGAATTGCTCGCTTTTGCAACGGACGCAGGCGTTTATATCAACGTCTTTTTGAGTTTCGCAAAAGTCCAGCGATACGCTGACGGAATCAACATCTTTAAATTGGGGATTTTCTATTCCGACCGGAATATTGAAGAGCATCCATACCATAGCGGAGGTATTGACTTCTTTCAGCGCGGTCTTGAACGCTGAATTTGCATCCATATTGGAAACTTTCAGGGAATCAAGAATAGAGCTTAAATCCTTAAGGTCAGTAATGAGAATACGGTCTTTGTCGAGAAAAGTCAGCGCAGTCTTGTCCGGAGTCTGAAACCCGGGTATAGGATCCACGTCATTGGCATTTCCCGCAGACACTACATAAACGGTTTTTCCTCCGATTTTCTGTATGTCAACCTTGGCGTCTTCACTCATTTTAGCCGCCATGCCGTCTTTAACCATCCGGTCAAGCACATCAGGTGTGATTCCGGAAGTTATTATCGCGCCATTGACGCCTTTCATTGACACAAAGGCGGTGAGGTCTTTAGCCACATCTTCTATTCTAAGATTATATTTTTTCAGTTCATTCTCAACTTCCACGAAAGAAGCGTCAGCCTGGGAGTTCTCCTTGCGAATCTCCGTCAGCGCACTGCTCTTTACACCTTTGGCGACGTCAATACAGATTACACCGTCAGCATTTGAAGGGACGAATTTTAGCGAGCCATTGATTTTGGCAAATACACCCAAAGACATGACAGACAATACCAGCAACAACATTTTTTTCATGATTTTCTCCAATTAAGATACTGTTTTTAAATTTCAGGAGAAGGCACAAGGTGGAAAACATTTCCCTCCGGGTCTTTGAACATATAAACCGGCTCCCCCATCTCCTCACTCTTCTCGTAGATTTCACCATAACCGTAAAGCTCCAGCCGTGAAATTATCTCCCCTATGTTTTTTACACGGTAAATCCAAGACACACTGTTTTTACCACGTGTGTGCTTCTTACTGGAATAGACTTTCTTCAAAAACAAAGAAAATCCGTCCGGCAACCTGAATTCCACCCAGAAATTACTATCCATAACCGGATCGCCAAGTTGCAGGATGTCGCGGTAGAAGGCTCGTGCCGCGACAATATTTTCCACTTCGATTACAACACCAAAAAGATTTTCTCTCATAAAAGCGTAAAGTTTTCCAAATTACGGAAAATTTCCTTAAAAAATAAGTTTCTCTAACATAAAGCACAATCCATCAAAGTTCAAATAGTTATTTATAAAAAAGCTCAAGACTAAAATTCAGCAAAGCCGATAGTCTATTTCAGGCGCATGAGCATCTCCGGTATGACTTCATTAACGTCCCCCGCTCCTAAAACGGCAAGCACCGCCGGAGCGTTGCACTGACGCAATGAGTAAGCGGCTATTTTCGCCCAGTCATGACTGTCCAGAGACTTGGCATTGCGTCCTATTTTTTTCGCCAAAGTCGCCGAATCCACTTCCGATGAATCTGTCCAAGCGGTAAACACCGGCAGTACCAGTATTTTATCGGCGATGGACAACACTTTGGCAAAATCATTGATATAGTGCTCCAGCCGGGCGTAGCGGTGAGGCTGGAACAATACATTCAACTCGCGTCCGGGGAAACGTTTGCGTAATGACTCCAATACCACTTTAACCTCGGTCGGATGATGGGCGTAGTCTTCGATCAGGAAAAATCGGGGCGTATCCATATGGACGGACATCCTGCGCGCCACTCCCGGAAATGAGTTCAGAGATTTAAGCGCCGCGTCGAAACTGACGCCGAGCTCTACCGCCGCCTCTACAGCAAAAGCGGCATCAATAAGTTGAAAATCTCCCCAGGTATTCAATATATCCGGGTTCAGACCTTCAAAATAATTATGGTCAAAAATATCGTCGATCTTCAGAATTTCCTTGTCCGGGTTGTCATGGAAGAGTTCTTTAAGTTCCTCATCGTCAAGGAATATGATCTTTGGAGCCTTGGAGGCGTAAGTTTTGAAGTTGAGTTTGAGCTGTTCGGCGCCGCCGACGCTCCAGCAGTGGTCGTCTTCGACATTAGTGATAACGCCCAGATGAGAATTCATCAAGATGTGCGAGCCATCGCTCTCATCGACTTCGCAGATAAAAATATCGCCATTGCCAGCCGCCCATGAGGGCATGCCTTTGATTTGTCCTCCCACCATGTAACCGACATCGATTCCGGCGCATTTCATAATATGTGCCAGCATGGCGGTAACGGTGGTCTTGCCGTGAGAACCGCTGATCGACACGGTACGTTTGTAGGTATCGGCAAGGTCGGCAAGCATCTGTCCGCGCGAAACGCATTTCCAATAGCGTTTACGCACGGCGGCAAGTTCCGGATTACTGTCTTTAATGGCGGAAGAATACACCACTAGAGGTTCTTCGAGCCCTTCCAGGTTGGATACGGAGTGCCCGATGGCAATATTAGCTCCACGTTCCGCGAGCATCGCGGTTCTGGAGCTCTCCGCCACATCCGAGCCCGAAACGTTAAAGCCTTTTTCCATCATTATCATTGCCAGCGGTGCCATACCGGCTCCGCCACACCCGATAAAATGGATACTTCTGTTTTTGAAATCGTCTAAATCTGTTTTTGCCATAGTCAAACTTTACTTAAAAAATACTGCTTTATAAAAAGTAATTATCTGACGTCAAACTGCGTATCATGCAGTTTTTTATACCGTCCGTCCTCGCGTTGCATCAGCTCATCATGGGTACCACTCTCGACAATTCGACCCCGGTCTATGACCAGTATCGTATCGGCGTGCTTGATGGTACTGAGGCGATGCGCGATAGCGAATACAGTACGATTTTCCATCACCCGGTTAAGCGCTTCCTGAACCAGTCTTTCCGTAACGGTGTCAAGTGCGCTTGTCGCCTCGTCCAAAATCAGTATCGGCGGATTTTTAAGTATAGCTCTGGCAATCGCTATACGTTGTTTTTCGCCACCGCTGAGATTTGAGCCTTTTTCTCCTGCTATAGTATTATACGCATCGGAATGCCTCCCGTCAACAATAAATTGATGAGCATTGGCTTGTTTTGCGGCTTCTGTGATTTCTTCGAGGGTGGCGTCGGGGCTGCCATAGGCGATATTGTTGGCGATGGTGTCATTGAACAATATGGCATCCTGATTTACAATCCCTATAAGTTTACGCAAAGAGGATATTTTAAAATCTCTGACATCAATGCCGTCAATGGCGACTCTGCCGGAATTGACGTCATAAAATCTGGCGATCAGATTGGCGATAGTGGTCTTGCCCGAACCGGTCTGACCGACCACCGCGACCACCTGCCCCTTTTTGATGGTCAGGTTTACATGATCGACGATATTTTGTCCGGGCGTATATGAGAACACTACATCCTCAAAGGATATTTCGCGGTTGAAATCTTTAACCTCGATCGCGTCGGGCTTTTCAATCACTTCCTGTTCCATATCGAGCAGATCGAAATAACGATCCGCCGCCGCCATGCTGCGCTGGATATAGGTAGACACTTTGGCAAGACTTTTTATGGGACGATAAGCCATGAACGCCGGAATCAACAACGCCGCCAGCTCGGTAAGCGTTACCCCCCGGCTGTAGGAATAGATAAGAAAGACCATGGTCGCCGCCACCGCCACGCTTTCCATCAGCGGAGCCATTAGCAGTTGCAGCTTGAGGGCATGTATGACGGTGCGCAAATATTTGCGGTTGGCATCTCTGAAAAGGTTCATTTCTCTGGCTTCTGCGTTATAAGCTTTTACCACGATTATACCAGTGAACACCTCGTGCATACGGGAGATTACTTCCGCGATCTTTTTAAAAGAACCTTTGTAAATCCTTCGTATTGGTCTGCCGAGCATGATCACCGGCAGGACACACAGCGGCATTCCCAGAAACAGGATGGCAAGCAGGACAAAACTGTTGGTCTCCCAACTGAAATAAATGATGGCTCCGACACAGGCAAGGATTTCCATGGGACAACGGGTGGCGTCACCGATCGAGTTGGCAACCGCTGATTCAATCGCGGCGGTATCGTTGGTGGTACGGCTGATGAGCTGTCCGACATCCATTTTGCCGTAGAACTTCATCGATTGTCCCAGCAGTTTGTCAAACACCTCGTTACGCAGATCGGCAATGACTTTGGTTCCGACCCAGCGGGTATAATAATGATTGACATAAGTGGCTATATTTTTCAAAGTCCAACCGATGACGAATGCCACCATATAGATCATAAGAAACTGCCATGCCATTTCCCCCTGGGCGTTGGAAATGGGAAATTCAAAACGGAAACCCAGCGTCCAGATGATGCTGTCCTGGCGTATGATAAGCGGCAGTCCGAATTTTTCCGAATAATGTTTGAGTTTGTCCAAAGCCTGTTTAAGCTTGGGATCACGTGGATTTATTATTTCCGCCACCGCTCTGACTTTTTCCTCTTCGGAATCATGAGTTTGTTTCAATTCATTCACAATAGCCTGAGCAGATGCGGCAATCCCGGCGTCGTCCAGCTTCAGATGATTGCTGACAGCACGGATTTTCGCGTCGGCGGACGCGTCTTTCATTGTGTCCAACTGACTTATGATCGCCTGCGCCGTAGCTCTGACGATTTTCCCGCGTTCCGGATTTGAACGATCAATAGCGGTCATAAGCTGCGGAATCAGCATAAAACTGGCAAATAAAGACCCGCCCACCAGAAATCCGGCAAGGATTCCGACGGTAAGCTTGAATCTGTAAGGTTTACAATATTTCAGCAGACGAAAATAACTCTGCCTTTTGAAATCGTCCTGATACTTTTCTTTGCCCATGTACATAATCTTTTTTTAAGGTAACTTAACACAATAAACGAAAAACGAGAAAATCGTTCCCGGCGATGCCAATCATCGCCGGCACAAGCCATCAAGCAAGAGCTTTGCTTATGGAATCAACCACATAACGCCGTTGTTCCGAGGTGGATTCCGGGAATATCGGCAATGCGATTATTTCCCCGGCGACGGCTTCACTTATGGGCATATCACCCTTGCCATAACCCAGAGATTTAAAACATTCCTGCATATGCAACGGCACCGGATAATAAATATCGCAGCCGACGCCGGCTTCGGTGAGTTTCTGCCGGAGTTCGTCGCGCCTGCCATCCTTGACCAGAATGGAGTATTGATTGTAAATATGCGCAGTGCAGTAATCCGCCACGGCAGGGAGAACAACCTTATCTCCGCAAAGTCCGGAGGCGGCAAAGAGTTCGTTATATTCGGCGGCGTTGCGCTGGCGCGCCTGATGCCATGAATCCAGAGCTTTGAGTTTTATGGAGAGGATTGCCGCCTGAAGGGCATCGATACGGAAATTACCGCCTATGTATTTGTGATAGTATTTCGGATCCATGCCATGATTTCTGAATATCTTGAGAAGTCCGTCACGTTTTTCTGAATTGGTGGTTGTGGCGCCACCGTCGCCGAAGCAGCCAAGGTTTTTGCTGGGGAAGAAAGAGAAGCAACCGTAATCGCCAATGCTGCCGGCACGTTTATTTTTATATTCAGAGCCGATAGCCTGGCAAGCATCTTCGATCACTACCAGATTATGCTTTTGGGCAAGAGCCATGATTGGATCCATGTCGGCGGTCTGACCGAACAGGTGCACCGGGATGATGGCTTTGGTCTTTGAATTGATCTTTTTTTCGATTTGAGCCGGGTCGATATTGAAAGTATGTGGATCTATATCGGCGAATACCGGAGTTGCTCCTACCCGGCAGATGGCGCCGGCGGTGGCAAAAAAGGTAAAAGGAGAGGTAATGACTTCATCGCCATGACCTATGCCCTCGACCATCAATGCGATGATCAGCGCATCGGAGCCGGATGTCACTCCACAGGCATAGGCTGAACCGCAGTAAGCGGCAAGTTCCGATTCAAACTGGCTGACTTTCTGTCCGAGAATAAACATCTGGGAATCGCAAAGAGAGCTTATCTCAGACATTATTTCATCTTTCATTGACTGGTACTGAGGCTTCAGATCAAGTAATGGTACCTGCATTATAAATATCTCCATATGTAAAAATATATCTTATGCCGTATGTCGCGGCACTTTTTATCAAAAACAACTTTCCAAATATAGCTCTGTTTCCATTTTTTTTAAGTGCTTTGTGAAAAATTGTCAAAAAAAACGTTACTCCTCACGCTATAGTCTTTGTCATTTCCCTATAACGGCTGTAAAATATCAGGGTCTCATAAAAAAAACACAGGTGGAAATTTTGTTTGAAGTAAAAGAAGGTAACATTTTCGATGTGAAGGTCAGAAGTCTGGCCTTCGGCGGTTACGGTATAGCCAGAGTTGAAGGTCAGGTCTGCTTTATTCCCGGCGTGATTCCGGGGGAAATCGTAAAAATAAAAGTAAAATCAATAAAGAAAAATCATTTTAACGCTATAGCGCTGGAATTGATTGAGGCCTCACCCGACCGCGTGGAACCGGTTTGCCCCTGGGCGTCAAAACCTACCGGGGATGGACGCATAAAACCTTCGGTATGTCCTGGTTGCAGTTACCAGCATATCAATTATCCGGCGGAATTAAAAATCAAACAGCAGCAGTTTGTAGAGTTATTCACTCATACGGGAGGCTTGGAAGACGTTAATTTTCTGGAGCCGCTGGCTTCGCCGCGTGAGCTTGGCTACCGCAATAAAATAACTCTCCATACTGAGCTTGATGAAGGCGTCATGCGGCTGGGGTATTTTATGAACGACAATCATGATGTATTGGAAATATCCTCGTGTCCGCTGGCATCCGCCGCTATTAATAAACTGTTGGCGGAGGCATCCGCGCAAAATGGTTTCAGACACAGTCTGCATAAACACATGACCGTTACTTTCAGAGAGACTGCTCATGACGGCGCGCTGTTCTGGCGTAATAACCCGCCGTCCCGGATGTCATGGTTAAAAGAGGAAACCCCGGCGGGAACTATTTCCGTTCCCGCGGAAAGCTTTTTTCAGATAAACCCGGACTGCGGCGCAGTTCTCATAAACACTACTGCGGCAATGCTTGAACAACTCAAGCCGGATACAGTGATAGATCTTTATTGCGGCACGGGTGTATTCGGCTGTGTCGCCGCGCAACACGGAGTAAAAAATATTTTTGGCATTGACAATGACGGTCCGGCTATCGCCGCGGCTGAGTTCAATCTAAAAAAACATGGTGCAGGCAATTTTGAACTCCTCGCCGGCAAAGCCGGAAAACTGTTCAGCAGTCTGAAAGGCAGATACGCGCCGGAAACGACCACTTTGATTGTCGATCCTCCGCGCACCGGTATAGAAAAACCCGCTTTGCAGCACCTGTGCGCCACTGACATAAAGGATGTCATTTACATATCCTGCGGACCCGATACCTTGTGCCGCGATCTGGCGATCATGCTTCGAAACGGCTATCGCATCGTGAGCACTCAGTTAGTGGATATGTTCCCGCGTACCGCTCATTTTGAATCAATAACCCTGTTGACTAGAGACAATGAATAAGGAACACGCACAAGGGCACCGGGAACGCCTCCGGCAGAGATTTATCAATGCCGGAGCTGAGGGAATGCATGATTACGAGATCATTGAACTTTTGCTGACTTTCGTGATCCCACGCAGAGACGTGAAGCCCGTAGCCAAAGACCTGTTAAGTCATTTCGGCAGTATTTCCGGTATTTTCGACGCTCCCGTCAGAGAGCTGTCAAAGATCAAGGGTATCGGCAACAACGCCGCCATTATGATCAGTTCAATAAAGGATATATGCGGCGCTTATCTGGCGGATAGAATGTTGGATACAGATGTATTGTCCTCACCTGGAGATGTGCGTAATTTTTCCAGAATGAAACTCAGCGGCTTGCCGGAAGAGGCGTTTATGGTCATATATCTGAATATAAAAAACCATGTCATCACCCATGACATACTCATTCGCGGGACGGTGGATCAAGCGGCGGTATACCCCAGAAAAATAGTCAAGCACACACTGGAAAACAACGCCTCCGGCATTATTCTGGTACACAATCACCCCAGCGGCATATGCGATCCGTCATGCGAAGACATACGCATGACGGACGCGGTAAAAACCGCGCTCAGCACAATTGATGTAAAACTGCTTGATCATATCATCGTCGGCAAAAGCGGTTACTACAGTTTTCTGGAACACAAGCTCATTGGCAAATAACGCCGTTGTTCAACGCCGAAGATATATACATATCCCAGTCCAGCGCGCCGAGATTATGTCCGCCGCGGCGGATGTGGTATGCCATGCCGTCGCCCATTAACAATTTATCCAATACCGGAGTGCTATTTTCCGGCAAACCTTTTCTGCCGAACAACCGGAACGCCGGAGCGGCATGTATCAATGAAAGGTATTCACCTTTGGGATCTGCCCAGATGTCATCAATGGCGCTGCCGACATGGACAAAACGGGGGGCGATAAGTGCCGCAAGCATATGCTGGTCCACAGGTAACGCATCCTCGTTATCGTTGAAATTCTTATAATTCTCATTAAACCAGTGAGGGAAACCGTTATTAATATCCTTGATCGTTTCCCCAACTTTACGGCGGGCGATGGCGGCTCCGGTGCAACCTGAATCATTAGAACACGCCTGAGCCACGCGGACGTCATTGGCTCCTGTCCATAACGCGGCTTTGCCTCCACGGGAATGCCCGACGACAATGGTGCCTCCGGGATTCAGTTCCGGCACGGTCGCGAAGTAATCGATGCACCGCATCGCGGCAAATACCCAGGCGGTGATGACGCCGAAGCCTTCGGGCGCGGTGGTTTCCGCTGGAAATAGTTCCATTATTCCGGGAGTAAGGACTTTATTTTTATCCGTAGCGACAAAATTACAATCAAACATGGCAAAGGCAAAACCGGCGTCGATTATCTTCCTGATCGGAGTGAATTCGTTGTCGGAGAGCATTTCCTGCCCAGGGTGGAAACGGTTGTTTATCAGCAGGAAAGTGCGTAAGGGCGCTTTCATTTCCACCGGAAGATACATATACAGCTCAAAAGAAAAATCTTTTCCCTGGTTTTTGACCTTTACTTCTACGGTTCTGAGGGTGATCCTGCCGGGAATAAAGTCGCATTCGTGTTTGACGTGGAATTCGAGACCGTCAAAACGGGCAGGGACCGCGCCATAGACGTATTTAGCGAAGTCATGAAGTATTTCCGGGCGTCTGGTTTTCGTCCATTCATCGGCGGAAGTGATTTTTTCTCCTTGTTTAGACGTCAACAGTTCGGGCAGCGTGTAAGTCCTTACTTCTTCTTCATTAATTATGTAATCAAAAGGTTTATTCGCGTAATCATCAAGCTTCTTCATGTAGTCTCCTTTTGCTCAGAAATTTGCTTTAAGCGCGGCTTCCGTAACCATAAAAGTATCTTCCATTGATAGACGGCATTTTGCCGTGCCGCGCAGTTCGTTGCAGAAGTCGCCGAAGAAATCGCCTTCAGGCTCCAGCGGCAATTCAACGCGTTCCTGCTCGTGAGTAGTCAAAAATGCTTTGCTGTCAATGACCTCCACTACGCCTTTTTCGCCGGCGACGCGTAACTGATCATCGCCATGCGACGGAGCTTTGGCTGGCTGATAAAAGTCCGCGGTGATGGCGCCGATTCCGCCATTTTTAAAGGAGAACGCGATGGCGGTCGAGGCCTCGCAGTCTCCATGATCAAAATTACATTCACTGGTCTTAAGTCCATAGACTTTATCCATTTCCCCGCCTATCCAGCAGGCAAGGTCGATTGCATGCAGGGCAACCCACAAAATGGTGCTGCCGTAAAATTCACGCTTGCGATAGAAATCAGGGCGAGAGCTGCCGAATTTATAGGATTTGCGTCCGTAAATCATCATAGGCTTTCCCACCGCGCCGGAGCTTACCGCTTTGTATGCCGCGTAAAAATGCGGATCATAGCGCATGGTATGCATGCCGATTATTCTGGTTCCGCTGTCCGAAGCCGCCTGTTTCAGTTCGGATAATTTGTCCAGACTGTGAGCAATGCTCTTTTCTGTATAACAATTTACTCCACGGCGGAGACATTCCACAGATACTACGCTGTTGAGATCATAACGTGTCGCGATACAAGCTACGTCAGGCTTGAGATCATCAAGCATGGCAATATAGTCATCATGAAACCCGCAGCCGAACTCCTCGCACAAGGTGTCCAGATTTTTCCGGTCAACCGGATCGGCGGAGGCGACGCCGCACAGCTCTAATTCCGGGTTGGCGCGAATGGATTTCAGTGCGGTATAAGTATGGCCTTCATTGCCGATTAATACGATTTTCATTCAGCACTTGCCCCCTTTGAACTCATTGTAATTGAGCAAGCTGACGGTATCGCCGGGAATCGCCCATTTTACTCCGGTCTCACTGAGTAGTTTATTCTTATCAAAGGCACGGATGATAATATTAGTTAAGTTTTTTATATAAGTTACCACCGCGTCGCCTTCCGCCACCGTTTCAATAAATTCCTCCGGTACTTCGTTGATGCTGGACGATTCATGCGCGCCGTTTACGCACAGGGTATGAACTGCGGCGATGTCCAGCGTGCACACAAAGGCGGCAGGATTATTCAAACGCGCTTCCAGTGCGTCCATGACGTGCCGACGATAATCCGAATGAGGAGTTATTGGAACAGTTTCAACTGTGCCGTCATCCATGCGCAATTCTATATGGCTTTTGTCCAGTTCAAAAATTACTTTGCCTCGTTCACACTCTATTTCGATATATACCGGGCTCTGTTCTGTAACTGCATGGGTTACATAGAAAAGAATATTTACATTATCCTGAGTAACCGCACGGATGCAGGCGGTATCGGCACTTTCAATCTTGTTGGCGCGATAAAGTTCGGCGTTGATCTCACGCAGCGCCGCTGATTTGCGGAACTCGGAGCCAGCCAGAAAACATATCATATTAAGGAAATGAGCCAGCGCGTTATTGAAGGGGCTGTCGAGCACCCAGGAACCGTTATTGCGTAACTTGCCCGCCCAGTTGTTGCGTCCGTAATACAGACTGTCGCGCGACCAGAATCCGCGCGCCTTGAGACATTTGAGTTTGCCCATTTTGCCGTTGAGCAACACTTGCTTCAACTGCTGAGTGTCGGGCTGATAGATATTTTGAAACCCTACCGCCACAAACTTACCGGTCTCGGCGGATACTTTTTCCATCTCGCGAATTTCCTGAATTGTGGCGGTAACCGGTTTTTCCACAAAGACGTTGGCGCCGGTCTGCATTGACTTGATGCTCATCGGGGCATGCATGGCGATGCCGGTAGGAATGAAGCAGACGTCGATTTGTCCGGAGAACTCCTCAAGCATCTCTTCCCAGTCGGTGAACAGCTTTGCGCCATGAGCCGTCAGCCACTGACATTTTTCCTGTTCCTCATCCTGATTGATGACGGTGGCGGCGACGATGCGACATACACCGTTCTCCGCTTGTTGTTTCAAGTCATTATAGTGTATTTTCCCAAAGCCGGATATACCTATGATCGCAGCATTATACATAATCAAAAACCTTTAATTTTTTTCTCTTATAATATGATTCTATGTTAATTTAACGAACAGAGCAAAAAAGTAAAGCACGGAAAACGTAATTATATCCAATTAACCGTTTTCATTTCCGATATGACGAGACTGGCAAAATAAAAAAAGAGAAAAATCCGCAAAACGGCACAAACTTAACCGGCAGTCCCGGGACGCAGTCCAGATTTTCTCTGTTTTTTTACGATTATTGACACATTGGATATTGACAAAGTCATTATTATTGACTATACTACATACGCATACTCATTAAAATTGACAAAGAAGGATTTATTTAATGACTAACGCTTCAGCTATGTACATAATTAAAATACGGCAAATCTATCCTGAACTTTCCGGAAAATTCAAGATCATCGCCGACTATATACTAAATAATCCGGAAAAGGTGGTTCGTAACAAAGTTAAGGATGTGTCCGGTAACTGTGAATGCGATGACGCCATGATAATACGTTTTTGTCAAAAGATTGGCTATAAAGGTTTTTCTGACTTGAAAGCGACGATAGCATCTGAATTTATGCCGGTAACCATTTCGGAAAACAGATCAGACGATCCGTTTGAACGCGTAAAAAATGAATTTTTGTCAAACAACAATAAAACGCTCCACGATACCGTAAGTATTATGGACGAGAAAACCATTGCCACAGCGGTAGAAGTTTTGAAAGACGCCGGACGGATTTTCATCACTGGCGCAGGGGTTTCCGGCATTGTCGCTCAGGATTTGCATATGAAACTGATGCGCCTGGGTTATAACACCGTACATCATGCAGACTTGAGCTTTACTCGTATGCTGATGGGACTGATGGATAAAAACGACGCAGTCATCGCAATTTCTTTCAGCGGCGAAACCAAGGCGACGGTGGAAACGGCAATACTTGCGAAAAAACGCGGTGCATCCATAATTGCATTGACCAATTTCCCCGCTTCATCATTGGCGGACAATTCGGATGTCGTGCTGCTAACCGCATCAGATGAAAAACTTTTCCGTCTGGGCGCAATGACCTCGCGTCTGGCTCAGTGCCTGGTGCTGGATTTTTTAGTGATTCAACTGGCGATGAATGATCTGGACAGTAGCAATGAAAACGTTTTGCGTACACAGATGATGATAGAGGATTAGTCAGGAGAGGTAATTATAAGAAAATATGATTTAGTTTTATTTAGAGGATATGTTCTATTAGAATTGAGGAAAACAATTTCGCGGATTTTATTTTAACGTGTAGCACGGTTTATCTATCGTTATAACAAATAATTACATAATTCAGGAGATCACACAATATGAGTTTCATGTTCAACCCTTACCCGTACAAAGATATGAACGCGATCAATCGCATCAGTATTTCCCCGGAAAACTCACAATCAATACGTTCCGGCAACGCAGCTGTATGTGCCGGGCTGAAAAAGATCATCACTTCGGGGATTACCCTGATCGACGGTCATATCGGTGTAGATTTCGAAGCTTTGATAAATGAATTGCGCAGCGTATCGGACAAAGTAAAATTCATCGATATATCAGCATGTTATAAATCCTCGAAAGAACTCGATGAAAAATTTGCGGAGCATCTTCCGATTGATGCAGAAATGGATCCCATTTCACTATTTGGACGCATGTTTGAAGGGAAAATGCATGAACTGATTGATTTACAAAGCGTAAATGCTCTTAAATCCAACCTGAAACATGCTGAAGGAGCAACAGTAATTTATGGTTGCGGCAGCGCTATAGATGAACTTAGAAATGTGGCTTCACATACAATTTATTGCGACATGGTGCCAATGAATATCGTGCTCAGAGCAAAAAGCGGGCAAATCAAATGTATTGGAGATACCAAGCCGCGTTCTTTCAGAGATCTTATGCGCCACTTGTATTATATTGACTATGAAGTGTGCATTCATCATCGCCAGGAACTGTTGTCCAATAATCTGGCCGACTACTACATCGACTGCAACGACAGCAATGAGCTCAAGCTTGTGCCGCGTTCCGCTTTCAATGAAATATTTCACGCTCTGGTTCAACAACCGTTCCGTTGCAAACCCTGTTACATTGAAGGCGTGTGGGGTGGAGACTATATCAAAAATCTGCGTTCGCTGCCGGACACAATGCGTAACTGCGCCTGGGTCTTTGACCTCATTCCCAATGAAGTCAGTCTGATGACTGAAGTAGACGGCAAACTTGTGGAATTCCCGTTTATCACCTTCTACCGCAAAATGGGCGTCGAACTCATGGGCAAAGAAACCGTGGACAAATATCTGGGCGTATTCCCCATCCGTTTCAATTATGACGACACTTATCACGGTGGTAACATGTCCATTCAGGTGCATCCGCCACTTGAATACAATCATGAACATTTCAGCGAACCATTTCAGCAGGACGAAAGCTATTATTGCGTATTTACCGCCGGTTCCCGCACTTATATGGGATTCAAGGATGACGCCGACGTCGAGGAGTTTTACAGCGCGGTGATGAAATCTGAAAAAGACGGTTCCGCTGTAGATTACGAACGTTATGTCAACTCAGTGGTCAGCCGTCAGGGACGCCAGTTCCTGATTCCGGGCGGAACTATCCATTCATCCGGCGCCAATCAGGTCGTATTGGAAATAGGGTCGTGGACAGTGGGCTCATACACTTTCAAGATGTACGACTATCTGCGCACCGATCTCGACGGCACCAGACGTCCGATCCACTCCCGCCATGGCATAAATGTGATAGACAAATCCAGACGCGAGGACTATGTAAATGAAAAACTTGTTCCTGCTCCGAAATTGCTGCGCAAAGAAAGCAACGGCGCGGAATACATCATCGGTGAACACGAAAAGATGTTCTTTCAGTTACGCTGCCTTGAATTTCAACGCGAAATGGAGGATAATACAACAGGAAAGTTTCATGTATTGAATCTGGTGGAAGGACAGCGGGTGAGAATAGAAGCCTTGTCCGACCCGGCGAAAAATTACGAGATAAGTTTTCTGGACATGGCGGTGGTACCGGCGTGCGTCGGAGCTTATCGTATAGTAAATCTCGGTGCCGGACCTGTAAGAATTCATAAGACATTGATTAGAGGATAACAACGTAACCATGAAAAATAAACATCTGCTTTTCTATTTCAGCGATGAAACATGCGTGGCTTCTCCGGCGGTTGTGCCGACACTGGCGGCGCTTGCCAATGAACTCGGAATTGACTTTGAAACCTATATCTGTTCCAGACCGCTCAGCTGGGGCGGGAAAACTCTGCCCTTCACCGGACACATGCACGGAGAATCATTTTATTATCTGGCGAATTTCTACGAAAAAATATATTTCGTCTCTCTAAGCGATTTCAAAAGCTTCCAGTTCAGACGGGAAATACTTGGCTGGGGCGGAGAGGTTGCGTCATGCTGCCGCAGTAATGAGGTTTTGAAGTTTTACAAAGAAGTTTTCACGTTTTTCAATAAACCTTTACCGGATACCGTGGCGGTGGTGCCAGACCCTCCCGAGGAGACCTCACATCTGGTCGAAGGAGAAGCCTTTCTCAGCCCATATTTCTATTATGACATTTTTAAAGGTGGATTTTTAGGCATGACCGCGTCTTTGTATCGCGAAAGCGAGGAAGCTGTTGCCCAAGCAGGGATAAAGAAGATAACGGCGTTTGCTTGTCCCGTGGAAACCGACATTTTGCCGGTTGAATATCCCTACGGTTGCACCCCGGGTATGGACTATGGAGATATTACCAGGAAAATAGCTGAGAAATGGAGTACCCATGCCTCGGGAATAGCCTATGGCGACGGAAATACCATATCCCGCTGGACGGCTTACTTTCTAAGAGAAAATCTGATTCCGCTTTACCAGCCTTTCCAGTGGGAACAATTTGTTCCGCTTATAGCTGACTATGCGAAAAAAATCGGCAATCTGATGATTGTAGGCTGCCAGAATGTCTACCCGCACAACACCGACGCCGTCATGGCTGAATTCTCAAAATACGGTATGTTCTTCGACCTGCTTGGTGTTGACCCCAGACATGGCTTCTCTATCCAGAAAAAACATAAGCTGCCTCTAGACTGGTTGACCGACGCCGATGCTCCATGGGAAAAAGAATATTCCGACGCCTGGCTTCAGGAAAGGATCGACGAACAAGCCATTCCGGTATGTTTTCTGCTCTATGCCGCCGATCTGGGACACCTGCCGACCCTGCCCCGGATACTTGACCTGATGAGCCAGGACGGCAACCGGGCGGGGCTTGCTTTCCCTTCTACCTGGTATGATTATCACCCCGAACTTTTGGAACAACTCTATATTCCTTTGGAACAGGGCGGAGTATTCCCGCAACTTGAACCAATGATTTCCAGCGGTGGCGATGTGGTGATTTCTGAATCGGAAGGAATGGTAGAACCGGAAGTGCTGACTTCACGTCTAATCAAAGCCAAAGCCGATATTGCCGCCGCTATCGGAAAAAAACTGGTACCACCGGGATATTATCCCTGGCAGGACGCCAGCCCGTTTTACCGTCGCAATTCGGGAACTCCGCAGTTCGATGCGGTTGCGTCGGCTGGATTTGAATATTATATTAGTTACATGAATTCAAAAATGTCGCCGGAAATCCTTTACCACAGCAAGGGTATGCTGGCTTTTAATCAACCACAGGTCGGACAGTGGTTCCCCGGCGAAGGTAATTCCGAAATATTAATCAAACAGTACGAAATGGAAAAACCGCAATGGATCATCCTGCCTTACGATATGCCGTTTTTTGGACTATCGCCGGTATATCAAAACGGAGAAGCTCTGCATGAGCGTTTCAAAGGGTGCATAATGGGAATGCAGACCATCGCCAAAACCATGAAATATGTACGTCACGGTGGAGAAAGCGGCAAATTGTTTATGCTCAAACCGCACGAACTAAGCAGATATATCAAATTGCTGGAGAAATCCGGCGTTAACGGTTTAAACAAAAAAGAAAAAAATGAAAACTGCTGCAAATGAATTTTACGCCGCGCTTGACGTGGGCGGGACATTTATCAAATACGCACTGGTATCCTCAGATATGGAAATAATAACGCCGGTAAAAGCGGAGGCGGTGCCATCCTTGGAAAACGCCGACAAAATTATGGCGGCATTTTACCATGTGACAGAAAAACTCACTCAGGCGGCAATCGGCAAGGACGGCGTAATAACACAGGTCTGCGTCGCTATCTGCGGTCCGATGGATTACGAGCACGGCATTTTTCAAATGAACGAGGATAAGTATACCGCCGTCTATGGCGTCGATTTAAAACAACAGCTTCGGGAATTTTTAGGCAATAATAAATTGTCTGTCAGTACACATCACGATGTGCGCGCCTTCCTGCTGGGCAACTCTGTAATTGAACCTGCGCTGCGTAAAGGCAAAGTAATGGCGATAACGCTCGGCACCGGAATCGGTTCGGCATTTATGAAAAATGGACGCATCCTCCAACCCGGCGATGGCATTCCAGAAAAAGGTCTGGGGCGTCAACCATATGGTACAGGCAAAGTCGAGGATGTTATTGGAGCCGAAGCTCTACGCCGTATGTATCCGGGAGCCGGTTTTACGGTTAAGGAACTTGAAGCCATGGCAAGAAATGGCGATGAAGCGGCGCTTGCGGTATTCCGGAAACTCGGACTGGTTCTCGGTGAAAGCGCGTCGGCTTTTGTTGAATTATTTCATCCGGATATCATTATACTTGGCGGACAAATATCACGTGCGGCGAAGCTGATAATGCCAGAGTTCCGCCGTTATATTGACATCGAGGTAAGATGTGTGCCGGACATGGAACGTGCGGCGATGCTCGGCGCAGTAGCGGCAGGCGTCATCTTTTAATTTCCATGCGCGCCGATTGCGCCACCGGTGAAATCGGCGATCTGCAAGTACTGCCGCAGACAGGAGCAACGTTATTCATGCATAGAATATATGGCAGGCGGAACCAGCTGTCCGGTAAACTCAAGTATTCCCTGTGATATTTTAAATGCCATAAATCCACATTCCCAAAGCAATAATTATTACAATCATTGTTTTGGTGTCTTTGTTTTACACTTATATCTTAAACGTGTTTTTTTGATTTTTGCCAATCCCGCCTTAATGACGCGTCCGCCAAAAG
>JAFGXT010000351.1 GCA_016936495.1 Victivallales bacterium | reverse complement strand
AGAGAAAAATATTTATCTGGCACTGGATGTCTTTGAAGAAGAACCCCTGCCGCAGGACAGCCCGTTACGGCATCGTGACAATGTGTTGCTCACTCCTCATCGCGCTAATAACCCGATAGAGTTTGAATTGCGCTGGCAGTTCCTCGCTGATGAATTTGAACTTTTCTTCAAAGGTCAAAAACCGCAGACCGCACTCTCGCTTCAACGTGTAAAAGTTATGAGCGAATCGTAAAACCGCACTTGAAATTGGCTGGTTGTATTTTATATTACAAAATACAACCAGTCTGAAACCAGGAACCTTAATGATACAAGTAATCGAAAGAATCGGAGTAATTCTTGACCTTGTCGCTGAACAGCCGGAAGGCGCGTCGCTCAAATCCATAGAAGACGCTTCCGGACTTAACAAGGGCACATTGTGCAATCTGCTCAAAAGCCTGTGCGAAATTGGCTACGTCAGCAAAAAACACAATGGCGTATACATCCTTGGCGATAAACTGAAAAAACTCGCTTATCCGCAATTTATCAAAGATACGCTTTTTACCATTGCGTCGAAGATCGCCGGCAACTTGGCGGAGGAAACCCGCGAATCCGGTATGGTGGTTGTCCGTTGTGATGATGAACTGCAAGTTATCGCTAAAGAAATATATGATCAGAGTATTGTCATCAATGCCAGGGTATTTGAATCTTTGCCCGGATACAGTACCGCTATCGGACATATTTTTATGGCGTTTGATCCAGAACTTGACGTTAAAGCCATATATAAGAATGAACTGAGTATTCATTACTCTACGCTTGAAGAACTTAACGCCCGCCTGGATAAGGTCAGAAAAGACCGCTATTTCGTCAAACGCCTTACCGATCGGCATTCCTACGCCATCGCCGCACCGGTATGGAATGGCGACAAACTCATAGCCACACTTGCTATGCTTGTCCCGGACATACGTTTCAATACCGGACGCGACGACGAGCTCATTCAGACACTGATAAAATACGGTAGCAAGATGTCCCGCGCTCTCTCGCCCCTGTAAACAAATCCGATTCACGCCTCTATTTTTCTTTCTATTATATTTACATGATTCTAGCGCACAAGCAGGTCTGAAGCTTTGACTTCCGGATGGTGATAGTGCTTGCGATCGGGTGGAATACGTTTACAGTTTATCGCGGATTGCGGACAGAATTGTATGCATGCCATGCAGCATTCGCAATGATCCGACCATACCGGACGCCCATCTTTCAGGGTGATGTTTTCAGAAGGACATATTTTCGCGCAGATGCCGCAGCCGTTACACTCATTGGTAACCCTGTATCTGCGGGCGAAGCGTGGTATCCACCAACGGAATATACGGTATATTATTGATACGATGAACGCGGGCGGCATTTTTGCGTCATCAACGGCGGTGGAAGCTTTTTGTTTTACTATTGCGGCAAAGTCGCAAAGTTTTATCTTGGCTTCTTTGAATTTGTGTTGCTGGATTTTTTCTGATTCGGCGCCGCCGAATGGTAGATAGTTGCTGGGCATGAAAACGTTGCTGCTGGCGTTAAGGGTGATGTTTTTATTGTTCAACAACTCTTGCGTTTGGCTCAGAGCCATGCCTTGCGATGACGCACTGTTGCATATCGCAAAAACATATTCGCTGGAGCTGGCGTTTACATTTTCCAGAAAACGGCGGACTATGAGCGGAACGCCCAGCGCGTATACAGGGAATACTATCCCGACGCATGGAGTGTCAAAAACAACTTTATCATTTGTTAAAGAGGCTATATTTATCAGTTCCGTATCGCCCAGATGTTCAGCCATTGTTCTTGATATGTGCAGTGAATTACCGGTGCCGGAAAAATAGTATATTTTCGTATTCATCATGTAATCTCCCAAATATATGCAATTATTACACTATAGTATCAGGTATGTAAATTGCAATATGCCCTTATTCAATGTAAACTATAATTGGGACTGGAAGAATTAGGGAATGGTATCTATGATAATAAAAATAAATGTTGCGTTTTTTGTTTTTTGTGCCTGCGTATCCGGATTTGCCGCGAAAAAGCAGGATGTGATCGTTGTTAAAGACCTCCGCGATACGGAGATGAGATATAAGCTCATACCACTGGGAATACTGGAGTATGGGGATGTCAACCGTATATGCCGTCCATGGCTTTCTCCGGGTGGACTGCTGGTGCACGAACGGGCTCGCGCTTCAATTCTGGTTTATGATACGCCTCAGGTGATAGACCGGATCGCAAGCTTTTTGCGCCGTACCGATCAGGACGCTCCTAATATCCGTGTTACATTCGAGCTGGAGCAGGAAAATACCGGTACAGAGCTGAAGGTGGATGGTTCCAGGAAGCGACCAGTTTTAGTGCGAACCATAAAGGATAGTAAAACTACTAGAATAATTAGAAGCGGAACATCTGATTATATGTGGGGAGGGGATGTTATGGCAGATTCGAAATGGGTGGATCATGTCAAGCACAACCGGGGAAAAGATAACGGGGCGGTGCAATTAAATTCTCCTGGCAGTTCGGGTGGCGCAAGGGTGTCCACTAAGGTGTCTTTGCAAGTGCGACCGTTGTGGCATGATGACGGGACAATAGAAGTGGAAATATACCCGGAGATAAGATATATGGACAATCATGGACGGCGGCGGGAGTTGAAAGTTCTGGAACTTGCCACGCGTGTACGGGTCAAGGAGGGGCAGCGGGTGCAAATTGGCGGAATCATATCCAGGCAGAAGCAGAATTATGTGAATATTTTCGGACCTGATTTTTTTAGTCGCAAAGACGTTTCCAAAATATCCAATATGTACTTGCAGGCGGAACGGGCGGGGTTTTCCAGCGGGCTTCCCGGGCGCGGCGGAAAGTGAGTAATACTTGAATTTTTAGCTTTTGCCGCTTAAATTAAACTTGTATCAATAAATTTCAGTTAAAACGGGGTTAAGTATAATATGAAAAGGTTAATTATTCTGTTTACTGCTGTATCTTTGTGTGTATTTATGACTGCGTGTCAGTCGTATCGGGACAGGGTGATGGAAAAGGCGGTTGCCGGAGACGCTGAATTTCAGGGATTGCTGGCCGGATATTATCTTGGCGGCTATATGTTTGATGTCAATTATGATCTGGCGTTAAAGTATGCCCGTTTGTCTTCCGGGCATAGAGATCCGGTGGGAATGTGTGTTTATGGCGTTATTATGAATTACGGTATGGGCAATGTCGCGATGGATGCAAAAGAAGCTGCTAAGTTGTTTAATGCGGCATTCCCCGGGATTCGTGAACGCTCCAGCAGCGGCAATGTCGAAGGACAATATTATATGGCTTTGATGTTGCTCAATGGTTATGGCGTGGATAAGGACGAAAAACGTGGCGCGGAGTTGATGCGTCTGGCTTCAGAAAAAAATTATATTCCGGCGCAGGCTGTGTATGGTCATCTTTTGCTTCGTGGCAGGGGTGTGAGAAAAGATATTGAAGCGGGCAGGAAACTTTTGATTAAAGCCGCGCGTCAGGGCTCGGTCACAGCTCAGGTGTTTTTGGGCGAGATGTATCTCGCCCGGGATAATTATGCTTCTGCGTTGAAATGGTATGAATCAGCGGCAGAGCATGGTTCACCCGTGGCGATGCATCAACTCTCCCGAATGTATTTTAATGGAAATGGTGTAAAGCCGGATATCCGTAAAGCCACGGAATTGCTGGACAAAGCTTCATCCATGAATTATCCGCCTGCTATGACCGATTTGGCGGTGGTCCTTCTGGGAGATAAAGCCGGAGAGGATAGTCGCAAGCGGGCATTTGAGTTGCTCTATTCGGCTATGGCTCGTGAGTATGTGAGTGCTTGCAAGGTGCTGGGAGATTTTTACTATCAGGAAACCGGGGGCGACCCGTGGGAATGTCGGCTTAGAGCCATGGAACTGTATAGAATAGCGCTTAATAATGGTATGAAAAAGCTCGAAGACCGTTATCTTGAACTTGATGACCGTAGCGGACTTTATATGTTTGTGAATTATGCCTGGAAAGATGTTACTCTGCCTTCCGCCTGGCTGGCGAGCCGGTCTCAAATGCCTAGGGCGGCTTCGGGTTATAAGGCTGGAATAATTAAAGGCAGCAGGGATCTGTTTGAAAAGGTTTTGAGAGACAAGCCTGCGGCTTTGTATCAGGCAAATGATTGGTATGCGGTCTATAGTTCCGGCGCGCCGATGGAGTGGGCAGGTGAAATCCTTATAAAGGTACCTGAAGCTAAAAGAAACGGTGTGTTTTTCTGGCTGACTTATGGCACTTCCGCTAATCTTGCCGGACGCCCGGAGTTGGCTATGACCTCCATAAGTAAGCTTAAGGAACTTGCCGCCGCCGCTAAAGCTGATGAGGCGCTTATGTTAAATAACTTTGCGCTTGTCATTGAGACTTGCGCGCTTATTCAGCGTGGACTCAAAGAAGAAGCATACATAAAACTCTTTGAGAAAGGCAGGATTGCCGGAGATAAACGGTGTCTGGTCAATTATATAAACAACTTTGCGAAACCTGTACTGGTGGATAAGAATAAATTCGCGGTGGCTTCCGGGATCAAAATATCAGAACTGGGAGAATTTACCGCCATGCCGGAACCCGTTGGATTTTATGATTACGAAGAGAATGCCATTACCAGTCCGGCTCCGTCAGTGCCCGAGCCTGGCATTGAAATCAATGTTTCGGCCGAATAAATTCCAGAAATCCACATTTGTTTGTAACCATTCTTGTGGTTTTCGCCACATATTGTGGTGAAGACAGGTTTTTATAAACCATGAAACCAGGATCTGCCTGCCGTGTCGCGGTAGAAGTATGGTCGCTGAAATGGACTGCTGAATGAATAATGAGATGAGTACCGTCCAGGCGATTCTGGACGGCGATACGGAAAAATATGCAGAGCTCATGGATGACTGCGCTTCACATGTGATAAAACTTGTCAGCAGGAGAATACCTGCGTCAGATGTGGAAATGGTGGTGCAGGAAAGTTTTGTCCGCGCGTATGATTCGCTTAGCTCCTATTCGGGCAGAAGCCCGTTTATTAATTGGATGAGCCGGATTGCCATCAGAAGCTGTTGCGATTACTGGCGGCGTAACGAAAAGCACAAAAAACTGGTGCACGCCCTGCCGGATAAAAGTTATCAGGAATGGCTGGAGGCGGTAAGTTCCTCCAGTTCCGTGGAGAGATTTGAACAGCTTGCCGCTGAACATGAATGTCGTGAATTGTTGAATTTGGCGTTGGCTCATTTGAGCCCGGAGGAACGTGTGCTGATCGAAATGATATATTTTGAGGGTTGGCCTTTGCATGAAGCCGCCGTAACCCTGAACTGGGGCTTGGCTATGACCAAGGTGCGCGCCATGAGGACCAGACGAAAGATGCGGAAAATTATTGAATCTCTTCAGGAGAAGTATCATGGATAATAAAAGTGTCGGGAAAATCGAAAACGCAATGAAAACCGCTTATATGAACGCGCCGTCGGTATCATGTTCCAGTACATGCTTTGAGCAGGTCATGCGCCATGCGCGTAGCAACAGGTATGTGAAAAGGGCAGGGGAGATCAATGATTCTCTGGTCTGGAAGCTCGCCGGAGTCGTGTCCGCTATGGCTCTGATTGCTATTGTATTGTACTTTTCCGGCGTTGCCGATGTCCCGCCGGGAGCTGGACAGGATGAGTTTTCCATGCTGGATGATTTTAGCACCGTTCGCAATCTTATCGCGGAAATATAGGAGACGCTGGAGTGAAAAAACGCAGCTTTTTTATTGTGTTCATACTTACTTTTATTGCTGGAGCCGCCATTGGTTTTCTGACGGGGAATCTGACCGCCGGGAGAAAATACGTCAAGAAAAGCCGGGGACGGAGCAAGATGACCGGTAATGCCAGGAGTTTCTGGGCTGGAAAGATCGGACGTGAATTAAAGCTTAGTGATGAGCAGAAAGTAAAACTCGTTCCCGTTATCGATAGGTGGCATGGCAAGATGACGGAACTGTATAAGAGCAACGCTCCGGTACTCGAAAATATATTTTCCGGCATGTATGATGAGATAGAACCGATGCTTAACGACGAACAGAAAAAAGAACTAGATAAATACCGTGAAAAAACCCGGAAATATATTATGTCCAAAAGTGGAATCAGAAAAACAGAAAAAAATAATTCAGATTCAGTAACCATTGACAACGGTTCCACGACAGATAAGGCGGAACAGTAGTT
>JAFGXT010000350.1 GCA_016936495.1 Victivallales bacterium | reverse complement strand
GATGTAACGGTTTGAGTGATATTTGGTTCATTGCCATTATTGGGTTTTGTGGACTTCCAGAATTGCATGTCGTAAAAAATACGGTATATTATTTGTATATTCAACTCATAAAGGGGTAAAACTAAGATAGAATAAAAAGATAGATTTATAAAATTATATAAAAGTCATTGATAGTGGCTTTCAACAAACGTTTCTAGCTGACAAAAATCACCAATTTTTTATACGCGAAACGGTGTTGAGGGTTACTCTCGCATTATATAAACTCGGGGGAGAGTTGTATTTTCCCGATTATATATTTTGCGGGAGTTCTTTCTGCATTCGCGTATGGGCTATGGTGATGCCTTCAGCTAGGTGTGGAAAGGCTCCCGCTCTTTTTTTATATACGGATACTTTTCGCGTGGCGTTTGTTTTAACAAATACAACAAACAAAAACGAAAACGGAGGAAAGTATCATGCACTGGAGTACCCATTCATTTATCATGCACTATCTTATGAAGTTTTCCCACATCGAGATCGATCACTTTGAAAAAGCATCGGACGACCATCAATTCAAGTGCCACCTGAATATAGGCGAAGGACAAGACCGTGTCAGAATCATTCTGCAATATCTGGGTTTCAGCGAAGACGATTCCTGGATTGCTTCCAGCGGCATAATAGGTTTATTCAATACTCATTCCGACCTGATACACATGCTTGATTATCTGCATTCCAACACCGTGCCATCCTATGCTCTGACGCTGGACAAACACAGCCGCGTTATAAGCCTGACGCGTTCCATGCGCATGAGAAACCTTGACTGGCAAGCCATGCACGAGCTCACCTCCGGTCTGGCTGAAATGATACGAAACTTGCAACATATTGCAAATAGTGAAAGCTTGATATGTCAATAACATTTTTTCTGAGCGATGTAACTATGCAATCCGAATGTCGGCATTGTATTGGAAGATGTTATAGCTGAGATGGTTAGTCTGCCCGACTGCATTGCGATTGGTTTGCTCTTTTGTTTATAATCAGTTTTTTTAGTTGACATCTGAGTTGCCCTAGGGTATATATACAAATAGCCTAATTCAATGAATCTGAAAATTCTTTTGATGGATTCAGGAGAATATCAATAGCTGAAAACAGACAGAATAATTGAATTGATCATGTTTCCCAAACCCCAAAAAATACGGATTAAGAATTAATCATGAAAATTTCAAAAGATATACCTGCGGGTAATATCAAACTGATAAAAGCCGAAGGGAATAAGGTTCATCTGGATGTAGAACTGCGGGATTCTACTAATGAATGGTTTTATTGGAAATTTAAAGTTGTTTTTTCCAAAATCGGCAAATATGAATTTCATTTTGTATCCCCAAACAAGATTGGTACTCGTGGGCCTGCGGTAAGCCTTGATCAAGGCAATTCCTGGAATTGGCAGTCGCAGATTGAGTATACAGATACACAAAATTTCCAATATGAATGTACCAGTCCCGGCGAAGAAGTCTGGTTCTGCCAAGGCATTCCCTACTTGCAAAATGAATTTGATGCTTTTGCGAATGAATTTCGTACCAATTCACTCTTTCAGTTATCAACGCTCTGTACCAGCAGAAAGGGGCGTAATGTCGAATTGATTACTATAAAAGAAGGTAATCCCAATTTTACAATTTTGTTGACGGCCCGGCATCACGCACAGGAAATGATGGCTAATTACGTGTTGGAAGGTATTCTTCGCGCAATCCTGTCCGATACCGGTTTTGCAAAAGAATTCCGCAAACACATTGCCGTTATCGTTGTTCCTTTTGTCGACAAGGATGGTGTTGAAGACGGAGATCAGGGCAAGGGGAGAACGCCGCACGATCATGGGCGTGATTATTTGGACGATGAAAATATTTATCCAGAGACTAAAGCGGTGCGCCGGATTGTCATTACCGAAAAACCTGCTTTCATCTTAGACCTGCATTGTCCTTGGATAAGAGGCGGTATTTATAATGAAACAGCCTATATGGTTGAAAGTGCAGACAAAAGATATTCAAAGGAAATGGCAAGATTTGGTCAAATTCTGGAACGCGAATCGCCTTCATGCGTACCTTATTCCCGTAAACATGACATTCCTTTCGGGAAAGAGTGGAATACCAGTACAAACTTCGCAACCGGCATCGGACTCAAGCACTTTGGGCAGAAACAGCCTTTTGTCATATTTGCCCAGACGCTTGAAATTCCCTTCGCCAATTTTGAAGAAAAGACCATCACACCACAGGAAATGTTGTTATTCGGAGAATCCATTGCCCGTAGCATTTATATGTATAAGAAAGAGATTGATATAGTCCAAAAGCAAAATTAATTAAAATCTCGTGTAAGTACGGCGTGGGAGATATTCTTTTCAGCTATTTTGAAAAATTTCTTATTTATATATAACCATTCGATAGCTCCAGAGCGTTTGCGCTCCGGGGCTGTCGTTTTTTATATACTGATCAGCAAGCCGTCAGAGAGCTTTCTCTGTAGCCATTCCGGCTTTAGTCCAGCCTTGGATTCCTGCGGGATATTCATGGACATTGGTATAGCCAAGTTTTTTCAGGCGTTTGAGCAGTTCCGGGCTTGCGCTACAACGCTCATTGGCGCAATAGGTTATTATGTGTGCGTTTTTATCCTTGATCAGCGCATGTATTTTTTCGTCGCTGGTCTGAGAGTTAACATTGTGTGCGCCGGGTATTTTTACTGATTTGTCATTCCATACCAGAGCATCAAGTATATAAAGCTTTTCGGGTTTGGAAGCTATCAGCGCGGCAAGGTCAGCAGTGCTGATTTTATGATCCACTTCAGCTTTTGCGGGTTTTGCCGCATCGGTTCCGCATGAACCGCAGCAGCCTTTACCTTTTATCGCCGCTTGTCCGGATACCGGGCACTTGGCTTCAGGGTTGCATGCTTTGTCGCGTTTACCGCAACAAGCTTTGTCGGTCGTGCATGATTTGCCGATAGAAGCGCAGTTTGTGCTTTCGCCGCATTTATTTCCGGCGCAGGCTCCGAGAAATGCCAGAGAAGCTCCGGCAAATACTACTGCTAATGATTTTGTCAATGTCTTCATTATAAAAACCCCCGTTATATGTTTTTCTGTTTCGTGGTCATAAACCGTTTACGACCGCCTCTATTAACTATTTTAAATGGTGAAGTTTAAAAATCAATAATCACTACTAAAAAAGTAGTGAATTTTTCCGATAAAAAATCCTGAATTTATATGTTCATATGCTTTTCTGGCGTGGCAAGAGCCTGAAAGAGTGTTATTATTAACAGAAGCAGATTTAAGAAGAACTTAAATATATAAAGGCAAACAATATGGATTCATATGTTATAAAGAAGACTGCAGGAGAGATAGATCCGGCGGCGGATTGGGATGCTTCAGTTTGGGATAGAGCAGAAGCCGCCCTGATCGGCAACGTCTGGCACACTTCAACCCATACACCGGAAGTATGGGTTAAACTGATGTACAGCGACAAGGGGTTTCATTGCATGTTTCTGGTAAATGATAAGTATGTGCGCAGTGTAAACCGAGGGTATAACCAAAGCGTCTGTCAGGATAGTTGCGTGGAGTTTTTCTTCCAGCCTTTTGGTGCGGGTCCATATTTTAATTTTGAGTTCAACTGCGGCGGTGCGGTGCTGGCGTGGTATATCCGAGATTGTACAAGAGTCAAAGGCAAAGGTTTTGCGGATTTTACCATGCTTAAAGATTCCGAGCTTGATCAGTTGAAGATATTTCACAGTATGCCGGAGACGGTCGAACCGGAAATCAGCGGCGATATCCAATGGCGTTTGGGATTTTTCCTGCCTTTCTCAGTACTGGAAAACTATACCGGCGCACTTGGAGACTTGACGGGAACTCAATGGCGCGCTAATTTCTATAAATGTGGAGATAAAACTTCACATCCTCATTGGTTAAGCTGGCGGCCGGTGTCAAAATTAAATTTTCATCTGCCGGAATGTTTTGGCGTTATAGAGTTTGAATAAAGCGGGAAACCGGATGGATAATAAATGCGATAAGTATATTGAGATGATCCTTTCCAGTGATGGTGATTATCCTGATCCGGTCATGCGTCACATACGTGGTTGCCATGAATGCCGGGCGATGGCATCTGAATGGCGAACCGTCAGACTTATGGCAAAAAAAACCAAGGTTAGGGAGGAAAACAATTCTCCGTCAGGGTTGGCGATAATAAAACGCCTGCGCCATTCAAAAGCGGTGTTGTCCTCTTTCAAAACTACTTATGTGGGGGGAGCGTTGATTACATTTTTTATCATAGCGATATTCATGTTCAGCGACAAACGGCCTGAAGATAATCTGACTCATGGCATTGACGACGCATTATTGAGTTGGGATTCGCCATTAGATACTAAACTTTTTGAAATAAATACTGAGATTGAATTCAATATTGAAACACTCTCTGAAAATATTCCTGAATCGGCAATAAACACAGGCACTCAACCATGAATAAATTTAATTTCTTTACTTTTGCGCTGATAATGACGCTGGCGGCGGCAGTTGTTACCGGAGCCGATAAAACTAAAGACGCTAAAGAGGAAGATCAGGACAAAAAGATAAAAGAACTTTTCGGCGGCGGACAACAAGCCAAAGATACATACAGACAGCGAGAAAAACATACTCGTCACGGACAGGAACACGGTCTGACAGATGGTGGACAGGGTCAAACAAATCGTTTTCAGCGGTATCTGCATCGGCAGGTGTCTGAAGCTGAACAACATAAACTTCAGGAGCTTTACAAAAAAGACCCGGAAGCATATGAGGCCGAACTAAAAAAAATAGCACAAAAACTTCGGAAACAACAATCAAAGCTTGATGCCAACCTAAAAAAACTGGTTGAAAAGTATCACCAGAGTACCGACCATGAAGAACGCGAAAAGCTGTTGGTTCAAATACGCGGCATTATTCAACGTCAGTTCCATTTTGGTATTTATGAGACCCGGAGACGTTTGCAGGAGGCCGAAAATAATCTTGCTCAGGCAAAAGCTCTTTTCAGTATTCGTCGCAGAAACTCCCGTACCATTATCGACAAACGCGTGGAGGAACTCACCAGCACACCCACACCGGGAAAACCGGAAAAATAGATTGACTTTTTCCGTGTCAGCCATTAGACTATAATTTCAGGGGTTTATCAGGTTCTACTGAAAAATATTTTTTTACACAGGAGGGGAATGTTATGACTATGTTCTGTCATCAGTGTCAGGAAACGGCTATGAATAAGGGCTGTTCAAAAAAGCAGGGAATATGCGGAAAAACAGCGGAGGTCGCAAATCTTCAGGATCTTTTCATCTGGACTTTGAAAGGTATTTCTTTCTTTGCCGTCAGAGCCCAAAAATATGGCTGGTATGACGAAAAGACCGCTTTTTTTGTGGATAAAGGACTTTTTCAAACTATCACCAATGCGGATTTTAACCGACAGGATTTTATTGATGAGATATTCGCCGCGATGAAACTTCGTGAACGCGTAAAAACATTCCTTGATGGCAAAGAAGTATTAAGCAATATCCCGGAATGCGCGACTTGGACGCCCCGGAATAAGCAGGATATCCTTGAAAAAGCCGCAACCGGAGCCGGTGGCTGGATGGAGATTGAAAATGAAGACGTCCGCTCTCTTAAAGCACTTGCTCAATATGGACTGAAAGGCATTTCTGCATACCTTGAACATGGCTATCAAATCAGAAAACAGGGGAAAGAGATATTTGAATACCTGATGTACGGGCTTGACCAGATCGTGCGTGATGATATTTCCATTGACGAGCTGGTGGCGCTATGTATGAAAACCGGCGAGTATGGCGTTAAAGTGATGGCATATCTTGATGAAGCAAATGCGCATTACGGCGACACTGAAATATCTGAAGTCAATCTCGGCGTTGGAAACAATCCGGGCATTCTGATCTCCGGTCATGATTTTGTCGATTTGGAAGAGTTGCTTGAGCAGACCAAGGGCTCCGGCGTCGATGTATATACGCATAGTGAGATGCTGCCCGCTCATTATCGACCCAGATTGAAAAAATACTCTCATCTGGTTGGAAATTACGGAAGCTCCTGGTGGCTTCAGAAAGAGGAGATTAAAAAATTCAACGGACCGGTGCTTTTTACCACCAATTGCCTTGTCCCTCCGGATCTGGATTATAAAGATAGAATTTTCGCTACGGGAGCCGTTGGTTTTGAGGGAATCAAATACATTCCGGACAGACCCGAAGGCGGACATAAGGACTTTTCTGAAATCATCGCGATGGCGAAAACCTGTAAACCTCCCATCGAGCTTGAAAACGGAAAAATCATCGGTGGTTTCGGGCATAAACAAGTCCTCGCACTGGCGGATAAGATTATTGATGCGGTCAAACAGGGCGCAATAAAAAGATTCGTGGTCATGGCAGGCTGTGACGGACGCCATAAAACGCGTTCATATTTTACGGAAGTGGCGGAAAAACTGCCTAAAAACACCATCATACTTACCGCCGGGTGTGCAAAATACCGGTATAACAAGCTGCCGCTGGGCGATATTAACGGCATCCCACGCGTACTTGACGCGGGACAATGCAACGACAGTTATTCTCTTGCCGTCATCGCTCTTGAATTGCAAAAAGCCTTTGGTCTTGATGATGTGAATAAACTGCCATTGTCTCTGGACATCGCCTGGTATGAACAGAAAGCGGTACTGGTTCTGCTTGCGTTGCTCTATTTGGGCTTTAAGAATATACGGCTGGGACCGACATTACCGGGATTTCTTTCTCCGGGAATCGCCAGTGTTCTGGTTGAGAAGTTCGGTATAAAGGGAATCACTACGGCGGATGAGGACGTTGCGGCGATGATGACAGGGAAATAAATATGAAAATAAAAAAATTAGCGGAAGTCAAGATCATGCCAACCGCGCATGATGTCGACGCCAGAAATCTCTATGATACTGAAGACGCTATGGTTACGGTGATAACCCTTAAGCCGGGGCAGTCTTTGAAGAGACATATAACCCCTGTGGACGTCGCGTTTTATGTCCTTGAAGGAACCGGAGTTGTCGAGATTGGAGAGGAAAAAGAGACAGTGTCCAAAGACACTTTGATAGAAAGTCCTAAGGATATTGTCCATTGCTGGTATAATGAGAGTAAAGACCTGCTCCGTGTTCTGGTTATAAAAGCTCCCAAACCATCAAGAAAAACCGTTTTTCCGGCAGATTGAGAAAAATAAGATATCCGGTGTTGCGCCGAAGAACTGCCACCGTTTTTTCGCGAGCTGGCTTTTTTGTTTTTTTGCAAATAAAAGTAAAAAAACGCTTTGTTCCATGTCTGGCTTCATGCTATATTCAGGCTGTTATGATTCTCAACAATATACAATTACGGATAATATTATTATGGCAATAGATAAAGCATTGTGGGGGAAGACGTCCTCCGGAGAGCAAGCGGAACTTTTTACCTTGAGCAATTCTAACGGCATGATTGCCAAGATCAGCAATTACGGCGGAATAATCACCGAATTACATGTGCCGGACAAGCATGGTGATATCGCCGATGTTGTACTTGGATTTGATTCCTTGGCGGAATATGAGGAAAAAAGTCCGTACTTCGGCGCGGTTATCGGCAGATACGCCAACCGCATCGCGGGGGGTAAATTCACGCTTAACGGTAAGGAATATACCCTTGCCGTCAATGAATTCCCCAAACGTAACACCCATCTTCACGGCGGCGTTACCGGTTTTGATAAAGTCATATGGGACGCGAAGGCTTATGAAAACAGCGAAGGCGCTGTTCTTGAACTAAGTTATCGCAGTAAAGACGGTGAAGAAGGCTATCCAGGTAATCTCAACGTTAAAACCATCTATATTCTAACCCCAGACAACAGCCTGCGCATGACTTTTTCCGCGACCACAGATCAGGATACAGTCGTCAACATGACCAATCATTCATATTTCAACTTGTCCGGTGAAGGCTCCGGCACGATACTGGATCATCAGGTAAAAATCAATGCCAATGCCTTTACTCCTGTTAATCATGAGCTTATCCCGACCGGAGAGATGCTCCCGCTGGACGGCACTCCGCTGGACTTCCGCATCTCCAAAAGCATCGGCAGAGACATAAACGCGGATTTTGAACAACTGCGCCAATGCGGTGGTTTTGACCATAATTTCGTCATTGACCGCAAAGCAGATAACACTCTGGCTTGGGCGGTAGAGGTTTATGAACCGACCTCCGGACGTCGCATGGAAGTTTATACCACCCAGCCGGGAGTGCAGTTTTATGCCGGAAATTGTCTTAGTGAAAAAGCTGACCTGTTTGGAAAGAGCGGTCATTTCCACCCCGCGCACAGCGGCTTTTGTTTTGAGACCCAACATTTTCCGGACTCACCGAACCAGCCGCATTTTCCTTCCACCGTCCTGAAAGCGGGAAACACATATTGCCATACCGCGGAATATAAGTTTTCCGCAATATGATTCTGGCTGAATAAAGCCTTACGGATACTGGAGAAATAAAATTATTGCTCCAGTACTCCGGCTCCGATCAGCAGCAGGATTATTTCCAGCGTATACGCGATTCCGCTGATCGCAGCCGCACTGATACCTTTGAAATAATGTTCAAAGAGTTTATGTGCTCCGAATGCCGCCGCTCCGCTTATCGCCAATGCCACCAGCGCGGCTATGACGCTGCCACCCATGCATAGAATCAGAATCGCGCTGAATGTCCATACCACCATAATTGTTGCGGATTCGCCTTTGACAAAAGGTTTGCCGGTGGTTAATGATTCTATTGTACCCAATTGAAGTTGTAAAGTATAACTGAGCGCGAACACCACCATCAGCCAGTAAGTCCCGCCGCTGCTCAAAATAATGCCGAAACATGCTGTGCGCAGCAGTAAGGCAATAAACATAAATGCCAGTCCGGCCGGTCCGCGCTCTGAATTAATGTCCGAGGGAGCCTCCAACAAACTTCTTCGTACTCCGTTCCTTTGTGTAAGCAATTCCAGAAAACCGGATAAATAACTTAAACCTCTGCCGCCGCTTAATACTTCCGTAAATACCGCCGCGAGAAGTGAAAACAGCAATATTTCCACACGCCTGCCGGGAATTGACGCAAGTATCCCACCCAACGCCATCAGTACCGCGCCAGTGAGTAAGCCCAATAATGGAAAGACAAACATTGTAACACGGTTAAGGACTGCCGTATCAAGTTTTTCATCTTCGACTTTGAATCGCGGCGCGGGTATGTCCCATATCTGGCTCCATGCTTCCGTAAACGCTTTCAGTAAATATTGGATAAACATTTTTCCCTCCCGGAATATTTTCTACTGTCCTTTTATAGAATATCCCTTTTCTCGCATTATTTGTTCATATTTTTCCTGCATCTTCCCATGTACGTACGCCGCCAGCTCTTTGCGGCTACGCCCTTCCGGATGAATAACCGGCAGGATATGCAGTTCCACCTCAATCTTTTTATGACCCAATATATGCCAGCAATGTGGAATAAGCGTTGCGTCATCTCCCGCACCATACCACGCCAGAGAACTTCCGTCATTCGGCGGGTCAAAAACAGTAACCACCGGCAATATTGGCAAATCCGTTTCCGCAACCGCCGCGAAGGGCGTTGACTTAAACGGCAATATACCGCTGAACCCGTCCGTACTGGTTCCTTCCGGATATATTATCAAAGGAATACCGTGTCTCATGGTATCCACAAAATCTTTCTTTAACTTAATAGACTTCTGTTTCGAACTTCTGTCAACCCATATTGGACGACCTATGCCAACATACCAGCCCATAAGAGGCCATTTGCGGATATCCTGCTTGGGGGTGAAGCGGATCGGGAACGAGCTCGCATGCGCGATAATATCCAGATAACCCGTGTGATTTGATACAATTAATCCGCCTTTAAACTGCGACATATCCCCGAAAAACTTCTTCTTCATGGAAATAATAAAGGCAATGCCACCGCCCCATATGCGGGCACAATGACACACCCTTTTGATATTACCCCAGCCGCCAAAAACAAATAACAATGAACACAAACCGCTTATCGGCATCCATATCAACAGCAAAAAAACTCTTATTATACGCCTTATGGTTTTCATAAACCGTTTGCCTTTATGCGTTATTTTTCTACAAAATGACGCCGGTAACGCTCCGGCAAGCCAAGATAATCCATTATTATCAGAAAATCAATAGTCCCGAATTCACGGTCAATCACCGGCGCACCGCAAATCTTTGCCCCTAAACGTAAATAACCTTTAAATAAGGGAGGTATTTCCTTTTTCAAGCCTGGAACATCGCTTAAATAAGCTTTTATGCTTTCTTCGCCAGGACGTTCCAAATGATATTCCTGAGTCGGGCTTCCGGCAAGAAGATCACTGACGCCGTCCTTTTCGCGTAAATACTCGTACATCGCCCATCCCAATGCCGGATCCATCTTTTCCAGACTGACGCAACCCATAAGAAAACGACGACCGGAACGCAACAGCACTTGAGCTATAGCCGCCCACATCATAGCGACTCCCGACCCATCCCGATATTCGGGGGAAACACATGATCGCCCCATTTCAATACAATCGTCAATGATCGTATCGATTCCTTCAAGCTCAAATTCTCTGGCGGAGTAAAGTCCGAGTTCATGATGTTTCGCCACCACACCGAAATGCATACGGTAAGTTCCCGCCGCTTTGTCCGCTTCCTTATCTATTATTACCAGATGCAGGCAATGTTCATCAAATTCATCACGGTCTATGCCCAGATTTGACCCCTGCCCCTTACCACGCTCCAGATTGAAAACTTCATACCGTAGACGAAGTGCCTTTTCAACCTCTTCCTCCGTTTCGGCAAATTTTATGACGAATTGTTCATTCTCCGCCAATACCGAATCCTTAAAAAGTTGATCCTTTAATTGCTGTAATTTCACGTTTCACCCAGTCAGCTTTTATTTATATATTGACCCCTTTAATAAAAGTATAATTATAGCATAAATTATTTACAGTTCACATATGTTTATGTAAATTTTTTATTCAGAAAGCGCAAATTCAGCTTTATTTTTACTAAAAGACAACCCATGCGGCGATTTTACCGCTGTATCAGATTTATCCGGAACAAACTCGATGAAATCCACTTCTCCAATCCCCATCGTTCCGGTATACTGGCTGTTGCCGCCTATGCTGATGGCAAATTCATCTGGAACAACACCGTATAATTTTTTAAAATCCTCTGCCACATTTCTCTCCATCGTGATCCATTCACCTCGCGGAGAAGTCTTGTTTTGCAGGCAGAACCAGGCTACTTTCACCAGACCGCCGCCGTATTTGGTATTGCCTTCCGCGCCGACCGGAGTATCAGTTTCCCATCGATAAGCCACACTTTGGCGAATAATGGAGCCGGCTCCAAGGTAAATCGAGAGCACCTGATCATCTTTGGCGGAATCCCGCCCGTCCGCGCCATCCGGCAGCTTTAACGCACGCCAGCGCCAACGCATTATTGGCGTCTTTTTCAAATCCACATGACGATGTACGTCAAAAAGTATCGCGCCTGTGGACTTATCCGATTCTACCACTAGAACATTCTCAGCGGAATTTTCACTGGACTTAATGTAAAAATCAGTGTCAGGAACCCTCCATTTTGTCCCCTTTAACACCCAGCCCTTGGGAAAATCCCTGCCTTTAAATTTTTCCGTCTCACTGAAATCTATTTTATAAGCCTTCGCCTCTCCCGCAACTGTCATCAGTGGCGCCGCACTCAGCATCAACATGCAAACGGCTCCGGCAAAAATCTTCGTCATTGTCATAAATCACTCCGTTGACGTATCTTTATATTCTTTATATTTTCCCATAATGGCTATGACGTAAGCCTTGGTGCCATCGTAACTTATCCGGTCAATAACTTGCCCGTCATAATTCGGCGGACACCATGTCCTGGCCTTACTGTAACCCGCGTTGTACTCGCACAAGGCAAGCTCGACTCCACCCTCGTAACGATTCCAGCGTCGCAGCGCACGGGATAAATACCATGTTCCCACTTCAATATTCAAGACCGGATTTGACAATATTCCCTCATTGGGCAGAGACACCCGATTCCAATCCGCCCAGTCCTGCAAGGCATGTCGCGAACCCGGCATTATTTGCATCAACCCGATTTCTCCCTTACTGCCGCGTGCATCGCTGTTAAAACGGCTTTCCTGCCAAATCACCGCCTTTATCAGACGACTGTCCACCCCGTGCCTGACGGCGGCGGATTGTATTATCGCGTCATATGTGCCACCGCTGGAAAAATATTCATAACTGTGTCGACCGAGCTTCCATATCCCCCACATCGCCACCACCACCACGACGGCAAATAAAACGAGCCACCAAGTCAGACGCCGCCGCCTGTGTGTCCTGTGCATTGCCAGTGGATACATATTTATGTCCCTGTTCGAGTTGCAAATAAGGGTGATTTATTTCAGACCACCGACAGTCCATAATAAATCATCTACTATATAATTGCACCGGAGCGCTATTATTTCAAGACAACTCCGGTAACAATTCAGCTCAACAGCGGAAATTTAAGCAATATTTACTTTTTTGACTGCTGTTTTTCTTTTTTATCTTCCGGCATGACCACTTTTAAATGCAACTCCTGCAACTGCCGCAAAGCTACTTCAGCCGGAGCATTCATCATCAGATCCTGCGCCTGCTGATTAAACGGGAACGCAATCACCTCACGGATATTCGGCTCATCCGCCAGCAACATCACCATACGGTCGACCCCGGGAGCAATTCCACCGTGCGGAGGCGCACCCAGCTTAAACGCGTTGATCATACCTCCAAACTTGTCATCCACCACGCTGCGATCATAACCGGCTATCTCAAAGGCTTTATACATGATCTCCGGATTGTGATTACGAATGGCGCCACTGGACAATTCCACACCATTGCAGACAATGTCATACTGATAAGCCAGAATATCCAGCGGATTCTTGTTAAGCAACTCCTCCATACCGCCCTGAGGCATCGAGAAAGGATTATGACTGAATACCGTCTGCCCGGTTTCCTCATCCTCTTCAAACATCGGGAAATCCACAATCCAGCAGAATTTGAACACATCTTTATCCAGCAACTCCAGTTGCTCCGCGAGCTCCCTGACGACATGTCCGCCAATATTGACTACACTTTTTTCCTTGTCCGCCAGGAAGAACATCGCATCCCCATCCTTTATGCCGCCAGCTTTTTTCACCAGTTCCAGCTCGGATTCTTTCATGAATTTTGCAATCGGACTTTTCACTTCACCATCAGCCCATACAATATAAGCCATGCCCTTGGCTCCTACGGACTGAGCAAATTTGATCATATCATCATAGAACTTACGGGATTTATCCGCAATGCCAGGCACCTTTATGGCACGTACCACGCCACCTTTCTGAACCACAGTGGCAAACGCATTGAAATCACTGTTCTTGAACGCTTCAGAAACGTCAACCATTTCCAGCGGATTACGTAGATCCGGTTTGTCCGTACCCCAACGGAACATCGCTTCGCGATAAGGAATCCTGGGGAAAGGCACCTGCGCTATCTTTTTGCTGCTGAATTTATCAAAAATACCGCTCAACAACTCCTCCATCACCGCAAACAAATCATCCTGAGTAATAAAACTCATCTCCACGTCAAGCTGATAAAATTCGCCCGGAGAACGATCCGCGCGCGCATCCTCATCACGGAAACACGGCGCAATCTGAAAATATTTATCAAATCCGGCCACCATCAGCAACTGCTTAAACTGCTGCGGCGCTTGCGGCAAAGCATAAAATTTGCCAGGATGAATACGACTTGGCACCAGATAATCACGAGCTCCTTCAGGCGAACTAGCCGTAAGAATAGGTGTCTGAAATTCATGAAATCCCATTCCCGTCATACGACGGCGAATGTCACTGATGACCTCCGAGCGCAACAGAATATTTTTGTGCAAACGCTCACGACGCAAGTCCAGAAAACGATATTTAAGCCGCATCGCTTCAGGCGTCTGCTCCTCTTTCGCCACTTGAAAAGGAATAACATCGGCTTCACCCAATACCTGCATATCTTCAGCTGAGACCTCTATCTCCCCGGAAGCTATCTTCGGATTTACGTTTTCCACCGATCTGGCGACGACCTTGCCTGTGAAACATAATACGGATTCAACCCGCCATTTTTCCAGATCCTGATGGAATTCAAGCTCCGGATTGATTACCACCTGAGTAAGACCATAGCTGTCGCGCAGGTCGATGAATATTACCCCGCCATGATCGCGTACGCTGTGAACCCAGCCGGAAATCCTTACTGTTTCGCCTACGTTTTCTTTACGGAGTTCGGCACAATTATGTGTTCTGTAGATATGCATTTTTCTGTCCATTTATTATTTAAAAAATTTATTTCAGAGATATTTTTCAGGTCGTGAAGAGGAATCTGTGCCCGAAAGACATAAAATCCTTCAACCGAACTACTTTTTATATACTTACACAAGAACTATAATTTATCACACTTTAGATGTTTTTCGCCCGTGCATAATTAAAAAATAACCAAAAAAAACAATTTTGCAAAAAAAATCCAAAAATTCCACAATTACTGCTTGCATATTTCAATTCAAAGAGTATTTTTGTGTCTTCACTGACCTGCTGGTCATTTGAACCGAAAATATCGGGCGATTAGCTCAGTTGGCTAGAGCACTTGGTTTACACCCAAGTTGTCGGGGGTTCGAGTCCCTCATCGCCCACCATTTTTCTCCTCAAAAAACATTTAAAAGGTGCCACTTAGTACCGTTTCGGACTTTCAATTGTTCAAAAACAGCCTATGTTAGCCATATCGGGTATTTTTAACTCGTGAGGGAAAAATTATGGCAGAAAAAGCAAAGACAGTAAAACTCGACATCGGAACAATGATCTATTTACGAACGTCGCTCCGTTATATTTGTTATCAACCATGCAAAAAGGCAATTTTGCATTTTATGGCCTTAAAAAATCAAAAAT
>JAFGXT010000034.1 GCA_016936495.1 Victivallales bacterium | reverse complement strand
ATTTTATGGCCTTAAAAAATCAAAAATTGAGGCGCAAGATTTTTTCAATATCTTCATTTTTAAACGTAAAATGCCCAAAAAACCGATGCACGGCACCACGATTCGTCACCACGATTCGTAAACCGATGCACGGCACCATGATTAAGCCAAATAAGTTTATTTTATTTCCAAACTGTTAAGAGGAGAGTTCATCAATTATGGGATTTTACATCAGGAAAAGTGTTCGTTTGGGTCCATTACGTTTAAATTTATCAAAATCTGGAGTTGGAGTTTCTGCAGGGGTAAAGGGATTACGGTTTGGCACGGGACCACGCGGCAACTATGTCCACATGGGGCGCGGTGGAATATATTATCGGCAATATTTATGCAACAATAAAAATACACGGACTACAGGTCAAAGACAAATAGAGCCATCCCAGATAATTACGACAGACAATGTCGCAATGGAAGAGATTGAGAGCGCTGATACTGCATTAATTGTAGATTCTTCATCACAAGATTTGATTAATGAATTTATAGAAAAACGAAAAAAAATGCGGTTAAGACCATTTGTATTTTGGCTTTCGCTCCCGTTGCTCTTGTGGATATGGACATTAGACAAGCCGACCTTATTCGGTATAATTATAGCTATTGCTATTATTTCGCTTGTTTTAACCACAATCAGAGACCGGTTGGTGAAAACCGTTGTCGTTTTATATGATCTTGATAATGAATTTGCTGTATTATATGAGAAATTATATGAGTCAATATGTGCACTTAATAAATCAAAGAAAATCTGGCACATCAGTGCCAAGGGCAATGTCAGTGACTACAAATATAATTCAGGAGCTGATACAATAGTAAAACGGCATATTACAAAAATTAATTTTTCTCATCCTCCGTTTGTTAAAACTAATGTCTCTACTCCATCAATTTCAGTTGGTAAGCAAACCTTATATTTTTTCCCTGATAAAATCCTGATTTTTGAGGGTAATACTGTTGGAGCAGTTTCTTATGGCAATCTGAATATAGAGGTTGGTGAAATGAAATTCATTGAGTCTGAAGGTGTTCCAAGTGATGCACGTATTGTAGATAGAACCTGGAGGTATGTGAACAAAAAAGGCGGTCCGGATAAAAGATTTAACAATAATTATGAAATTCCAATAGCCTTATATCAAACAGCACATTTCAAAAGTAATACAGGGTTAAATGAACTATTGCATATATCAAAACTCGGACTTATTCAAAATCTCAAATCATCAATAACCCATATTGGAACAGCTATTAGACAAAATAGTTGAAATATGTGAGTGGTGCCGTGAATATGTGAGTGGTGCCGTGTGTGAGTGGTGCCATGTGTGAGTGGTGCCGTGTGTGAGTGGTGCCGTGCATCGGTTTTGTGGGTGTTTTATGTTCAAAAATGAAGATATTGAAAAAATCTTGCGCCTCAATTTTTGATTTTTTAAGGCCATAAAATACAAAATTGCCTTTAACGAGTGATTGACGCCACCGCCGAACATCCGGGGCTTGCATCTGCGACGGTTCCATATATAGTAAACTATAGTGTGCAGTATGGTTACGATGGAATGGGACGGAGGATTTCAATGAGTTTGATGAACGGGATGACCCCGGCGTTGAACAATGCTTATACCTGCAACGACAAATGCCAGCGTACTGTCTGCACCCTCACCGATGGCTCTTACTTGTAATCCTAGCGAAGGCCATGCCCATGGATATAGTTTTATCAAATCAATGGCTTTTTCTATCTCATCAAGAAATTCATCCCCCCTGATTGGGTTGTTCTGATTCGTAGTAAAGCATGGATTTACGAACTTCGGCTTTGGCTAGATCGTGAAATTCTAATTTCATCTTTTACTTGCCAATTCTGCTCTGAGTTCAGACAACACTTGTTCCGCGGGTATTGTTTTGGAAGTGCCATTCATTATGCTGTTAAAGCGGGCGTTGGCTACGACAGCGAGGCGCCAACGCCGGAAAAATAATCTGATGTCCTGTGATAGACCATCCGTAATACCAGCGCAGCTGATAAGTGTTTAAATCTTTGTACTTGAATGACTTAATAGCTTAATTATAGCGTATACGCTCTGTATATGCGGTACGTCTATGCCATAGTGTTGAGCAGTCCGGAGCGGATTGCCGATAATGGCTTCTATTTCCATTTTTCTGCCTTGCTCGTAATCCACCAGCATACTGGGTTTGTAGGGGCGGAACTGACGGGTATAGGCAAGCATTTCATCTACAATGCCGTCACGCTGTTTCCAGCCCGCCGCTTCGGCTATAAGGCATATTTCTTCCATTATTCCGCGTATAAGCGTCTCGCAGTCAGGATCATTCATGATCTGAGCGGTGTTTGAGCGGGTCAGGACTGACACCGGATTGTAGGAGGTGTTCCAGACCAGTTTTTCCCAGCGGACACGGATTATGTCGTCAAATATTTCAGTGGGGATGTCGCTTTTACGGTACATTTCCGCCAGGGCTTCGAGCTTCCCTGAGCGTCCTTGCGGATATACCCCCAGCTTAAGTCTGCCGCCGTCGGTGTGTTCGATCCGTCCGGCTTGCGAACGCGCTACACCTACATAAGCGATGCCGCTGATAAGTTCATTATCGGGAAACGCGGCGGCGACGCCACTTTCGATATCTATGCCGTTCTGGATAAGGACGATGGATGTGTCTTCCGATACCGCCGGACGGATGAGCTCTGGTATATCTATGCCGGGCAGTACTTTGGTACAGACGATCACAAAATCGGCTTTGCGGTCATAGTCTGAAACGTCGCGAAAAACCGCTGAAGGCATAAAGTGTATATCTTCATCGGGACTGCATATGTTATATCCGTAAGCTTTTACATGATCGTAATCAGACCTGGCAATGACGGAAACCTTGGCGTTTTCATTGGCTTTCGCGAGGCGCGAATGAAAAAATACTCCTACCGCTCCAGCGCCGATTACAAGTATTTCACAATTTTTCACAAATAATTCCTTTTGCCGAAAATAGCGGTTCCGATTCTGAGCAAAGTGGAGCCTTCGGCTATGGCGACCTTATAGTCGTCGCTCATTCCCATGGAAAGTTCTGGCAATTTTATCGCGAATTCTTTTTCCATGCGTTCACGCAGTTCGCGTAATCCACCGAAGACCTTATGCAACTGTTTCTCAGTCGCGCCCCAGGGAGCCATGGTCATCAGCCCGGAAAATATTAAATTTTCACATTTTACCGCTTCTTCGGCGATTTCCATGGCGGTTTTGACGTCGGTGCCGTATTTCGTTTCTTCTCCTGAGAGGTTCAATTCAAGCATAATCTGTACTTTCCGGCGCATGTCTCCAGCCAGACGGTCAACCCTGCCGAGCAGGCGCAGAGAATCAATTGAATGAATGCAGGTGGCACATTCGATGGCTTTTACCGCCTTGTTTCCCTGAAGATGCCCAATGAAATGCCACTGGATATCATCGGGAAGCTGAGGCTTTTTCAGATCGAGTTCCTGTATTTTATTTTCGCCGAAGAGGCGGTGTCCGTGTTGATAAAGGGTTTCGATGTCCTCATTGGGAAAAGTTTTGCTTACCGCGATGAGTTTGACTTCATCGGGATCGCGTCCTGCCTTCCGTGCCGCGTCGACGATATTCTGCCGTATTTCGTCATATTGTTTTATCAGATAATTGTCCATAATTTGTCTACCGGAGATTCCGGTACGCTCACTGTTTCGGGGTTTTTATTCTCAGCTCTGGAGTTGGTATTGTGATTTTTGAACCCGGAGCGACAGATTCCGTCAGCCATACGTTACCGCCGATAATCGAACCTTTGCCGATGGTGATATTGCCCAGCACGGTGGCACCGGAATAGATGGTAACATCGCTTTCGATGGTAGGATGCCGTCTGGCGCCTTTGATGATCTGTCCGCAGGCGTCTTTGGGGAAGCTCAACGCTCCCAGGGTAACGCCTTGATAAATTTTCACATTATCACCGAGCGTAGCGGTCTCGCCTATAACCACACCGGTGCCGTGATCGATGAATACGCCTTTGTCAAGGTGCGCTCCGGGGTGTATGTCTATACCGGTCTCACTATGGGCGTACTCGGTCATCATGCGTGGGATGAGCGGAACCTTATGATGATAAAGCACATGAGCAAAGCGTTGAATGGTGATTGCTTTCACACCGGGATAACTGACCACGATTTCATCGAGTGAAAACGCCGCCGGATCGCCGTCATAAGCTGCGTGTATATCTTTTTTCATCACCTCCCGGATGCGGGGGATGGCTTCAAGCAGGGTGCGGGTGGCGTTGGCGGTGAGTTCGCTCACCTCGCAGTCCTTGCAGTTTTCCATCTTGCAATTATAATGCAGGGCTTTGAAAATAAGACGTGAAAGTTTTTTATGCAGGCATGACAACATTTCGCCGACACTGTAGCGAATCGTGTTCATATCATATGTTCTTACGCCTTTGAAGCCGGGGAATACTATTTCCAGCAGTTCTTCTATTACTTCCAGCACTTCCTGCTGGCAGGGAATATCAAAGCCCTGAAGATGATTTATACCTTTACTGTCTTCATAAGTGGCGCAAACGTCGTCCACCAGTTTATCCAGGTATTCGACCGGTGAACTGCGGTTGATCTTTTCATTATTGCATTCTATCATGAAACGCCTCCAATGCTATTCTATGTTCTGTACCTGTTCACGGATTTTTTCAAGTTCGGTTTTCATTTTCACCACCAGTGGGGAAATGGCACAGCCGGCGGCTTTATTGCCCAGGGTGGTGGTTTCGCGATTAAATTCCTGAATAAGAAAATCCAGGCTGCGTCCGGCGGGTTCTGAACCATTGTTCAAATACCCGTCAAACTGTTTGAAATGACTTTTCAGCCGGGTTATTTCTTCGGACACATCGGCCTTGTCGCTGTAGATGACGATTTCGCGGAGAATGCGTTCGTCATCGCAATCCACGCCCAGCCCGGAGTTTTCCAAACGCTGGAGCAATTTAATTTTTTGTTTTTCGGGAATCTCCTGCGCCAGCGGTTCTATTTCGTCAACCAGGCTTTTGAGAATTTCTATACGTGCTGAGATGTCTTCCCGGATATGGGCGCCTTCGTTTTCTTTCATACTGATGAGTTCGCGCATCGCCATTGTTACCGCTTCCATAAAGGTATCCTGTATTCCCGGCAGATCCAGATCGGGAGTGCTGAGCTCAATAACTCCGGGAATCTGCATGAAATCTCTTATCATGACGTCTTCTTTGAGTCCGAGGCGGTCGGCAAGCTGACGGCTTTTTTCCACCAGTCCCTCCAGCAGCGAGGAATTAAGATGCACCGCTTCCCGGGTGGCTTGCGGACCGAGCTGTATCTGGACTTTGGCATTTACCGCGCCACGGCTTATTTTGCCGCTTATAGTATTTCTCAACAGCGGTTCAAGCGAGGAAAGCTCAGGAGGCAACACCGTTCTCAGGTCAAACTGTTTGCGATTGATAGAGCATATTTCCACGCTGAAACTGACGTCGGCGTTATTGTTGGCGGCAACGCCTCTACCGAATCCGGTCATGCTTCTCATATAATCAATTCTCCTGAATTTATTCGACCACACTGCCCACGGTGTGCGATTTCAGCACCTGATCCTGCTCGAGCCAGCCCGATACCGCCACCCAGTTGGCGAAGTTTTCCGAGCATATACCGCTGACGACCACCTTGCGTCCGGATTCAGTGCTTGGCCATACGAAGGAAATTTGATGCTTCAGCTGTTTAGACAGGGCAATGAACTTCTCTCCGGCGGTAACAAAATCCAGGTCAAAATTGGTTATCACTGCCTCCGGAGCGGAAAAACGTACATTATTTTGATCGTCATCGGACAGATACAGCATATTGTTCACGGCGTACAGCATCGCCTGACGAATCGCCGCTTCCCGAGTTGCGTCATGCGTCCGGAATTTCCTGCGGATAATCTTTATCGGTTTCCAGCCGCGTATGCCTTTGGCGCTTGTGCCGAATACGATCACCGGCAATTCCTCGCCGGGAATATTCCAGACCACGCACATCTGAGCAAAATCTTTGCCGCCCAGAGGGCTTATGCCGCCCCAGTAGTTACTGCCCATATAAGTGGCGTTCATCAAGACCGGTTTATTGTAGCGGATGTAATTACGCTGAATCGGGTCGAGTTCCTTGAGCCGTTTGAGCGCGAAAAACCGCGCATCGATGACCGCCTCTTCGGTATAGTATTCCTGAGACTGGCACGAGGTCATCAGCAACGCCATGAGCGCGAACAGTAATGAGATCAGCGGAAAAGTCAGAAATGCGATGATTTTTTTTATTTTATCCATAATTCTTCTATCTTTTGTTGTTTCAAATAAGCCTCAAATATCTTGTGATTAAAATATAACACTACTGCCGGATAATTGCCAGTTAAAGGTTTTCATTTCATGGTCAATAATTTATTTGAAAGTTGAAAAAGCAAAAGCACCACGCCTCTGAGAATAGAGTAAAGCATTATTATTAAAGTGATAAAAGAGCGTATATATTGAAATGGTTTAGTTCAAATTACAGCTCTTTGAGGGCTTCTTTGAATTGTTCCAGGGTATTTGCCGCCAGATAGGGATTGCGCTGTTTCTCCACCCTGAGAAGAGCACTGGGTTCGCGTCCGTAGTCGTGCCCGGAATATACGATATTGGAATCTGCCAGCGGGAATATTACCTGGCGCATAGTGTTGAACATGCTGGAGGCGTCGCAATAGCCGCAGCAGTCGATGAAAAGCGTATCACCCGTAAACAGCGCGCTATCGTCGCTGAGGCGGTAGAGCAATCCGTCGCGAGTGTGTCCGGGGGCGTAAAGGCATTCGATAAAGCCGGAACCGAGGGGCAGTTTTTCATGATTCCGTACCCGTTGATCGGCGGGAAAGGAGCAATCCGGGTGGGCGATAACCGGAGCCGAATAGTTGTTTTTGAATTCCGGTACGCCGGAGATGTGATCGCGATGTCCGTGCGTCAGCAGGATATAGCGGAGCTGATATTGCCCGAACTCTTTCAGCGCGGCGTGGATGATGCTGGTGTCGCCGCAGGGGTCTATCAGGGCGACGTCGGCATTTGACCGGGCGTGTACGACATAGGAGAAATTATCGTCAAACCCGCCGGTTTTGAGTTGTTTTACGCAGAATTCCGCCATATCCGCCTCCGTAATGTTTTCACTATATAGAAGTATTGCCGATGCATGACGATTATGCAAGCGCGGAAGTGTAAAAAATATGTTTATTGCAGGGAAAAGCGGATTTGTAATTTTGTAAAAGCGCAGCATATTAAGTATTCACCCGCAAAATGTTTTTTCGAAATGTAAACTAAAAACTCAGGAGTAATTGAAAAATGAGTGAAAACTCAATACCTGAAACCATGCTGGCGTGGCCTTTATTCGGCGCCGGAATGGAAAAATTCGGGAAAAATGATCAGCCCTGCGTTGTCCCCGTTCCCGCAAACGGAGATGACGAACTACTGGTCAGGATCGATGCCATCGGTCTGTGTTTTTCCGATGTAAAGCTCATCAGAGCAGGAGAGGAGCACCCGCGCGTAATCTCTGAAAATCTGGAAACCGATCCGGTGATTCCGGGACACGAAGCCGTTATGACGGTCGTGAAGGTCGGAAAGAATCTGCAAGACCAATATCAGGTGGGGCAGAAATACATTATCCAGGCTGATATTTATGTAAACGGCAAAGGTTTTGCCTATGGTTACGCTATTGACGGCGGCATGGCTCAGTACAGCCTGATCGACCAGCGCGTACTGAATGGCGATGAAGGCTGTTATCTGCTGCCGGTGAATGAAGACACTCCTTCGGCAGTAGCCGCATTGATGGAACCTTGGACTTGCGTTATGGCAAGTTATATGATTGATAACCGTAAAGCACCGAAAGCATCGGGCGCAGTTCTGGCGGTATTCGGTGATAACGGTGAATATACTCCCGGCGAGTTGTTGAAAAAGGCCGCTCCGGCAGAAATCGTGCTGGTCAAAGCCGCGGCTGCGACTGTGGCGGCATTCAAGGGAGCTTTCTCTGATGCTAAAATCACGGTAAGCGATTCATTGCCACAAGCTTCTTTTGACGATATTTTCCTGTGTAACTGCGACCGCGCCACGACTGAGATCGCAGGCAAGCTTTGCAAGCGCAACGCCGTAATAAGTCTGATCGGAGATTATCCTGAAGAAGCATGGTCATTTGATATCGGCAGCATTCACTATGAGGGCTGGTTCTATCAGGGAGCGAAAGGCAATGATTTGTCGGCGGCTTACGGACGTAATGTCAGAAGCAAGGTGAAAAAAGGCGGTTGTTGCTGGTTGCCGGGCGGAGCCGGAGCCATGGGGCAGATGCACACTCAGCTCGCAGTGGAAAATCCCGATGGACCTTCGCGTATTTTGATCAGCGATATGGATAACACCCGTATTGAGAATGTCAAAGCATTGCTGAAAGACAAAATAGAAGAACGCGGAATTGAATTTGTCTCCATGAACCCGACTGAATTCGCATCTGTTGCCGAGTTTAATCAGGCGGTAAAAGATTTCGCCCCGGAAGGTTTTGATGACATCATCATGCTGGTTCCGGTGATTCCGGTGCTCAACGGCGCGGCTGAATTTCTCAAGGAAGACGGACTGATGAATGTTTTTGCCGGTATTCCCGCAGGGAAAGAAGGCTCGCTGAATGTAAATATGATTGCCTCAAAAGGCGCGCGTTATATTGGTTCGAGCGGCAGTCTTACCGCACATCTGCGTCATACTCTGGCGTTGGCGGAAGCGGGCAAGCTCAATCCGGTTACAGCTCTGGCGGCGGTCGGCGGCATGAAGTGCCTTAAGGAAGGGCTTCAGGCGGTGATCGACGCTAAATTCCCTGGTAAGACTGTTATATTTCCGGGGTGTGAAGAGTTGCCGTTGACTTCGGTGGATCAACTCACCGAGCTGTCGTCCGGAATTGCGGCAACTTTGGATGGCAATGGTTTCTACACCAAAGCTACCGAGGATTGCATTCTTAAGCAGTATTCATAAAGACTCGCGACGCCGCCGCAAATGCGGACGGCGTCGCTTAAATTTTAACAAGGAGTGGAAAGTTGAGTTCAGGAATGGTGAAAATTCTAAGCCCGGCCGTATTTGCCGCCATGCTGTGTGCGGGAAATATTCACGCGCAAGGTCCAATAAGGCCGACCAAAAGCACCACCATCAGTGCTGGAGCCACATCACCGCACTCATATCTTTCCCAAGAGACTGACAATAAAAGCAGCGAGGGACATTATTTTAAGGGAGCCAGAGATGTCTCCGCTCATGCGGATTCGTTGGACTTCGTCGGTGGCAATGTCATCGCCACCGGCAATGTGGTCATCAAATATAAAGACATAGTCATCAAGGCGGACAAAGCCATCGTCAACCCCCAGGGCAAAGACCTTGACGCGCAGGGCAATATTATACTTGAACGGCAACGTTTCATAGTCCAGGCCTTTATGCTGGAAGAGTATCAGAAACAACTGGCAGTGGCGGACCGCAGGCTCGAACTGATTGGATACCGTATGACCACCACCGGCGAACAACTGCTCGTTGCCCGGGTGTATTTGCGCGGGGATGTATTCAAGGCGGAACGTATTTCCGGAAACCTGGAAACCGGGACACTGGAGTTTGATAAGTTTTTTGCCGGATACAAAAACTTTTTTTGTTCGGGAGTCTCCGCATCGCGCTCCCCCGAAGGAACTATTACCGTAAAAAATGCGACAGTAACCACCTGCGAATATATTGAAAATCATCAGGAACATTATTCCATCGGTTGCGGAACTTTGGTAATCAAACCGGCGGCCAATCCGGATGATTTAAAAATGTACAATCCCGACATGGGCGAACACAGTTACTGGGCATACAACTGCACACTAAATGTTAGCGGCATTCCGGTGATGTGGCTGCCAATGGTCTACAAACCCGCCGATGTCAGCCCCGGATTATTTCAATTTCAGGCGGGTTATGATTCCGACTGGGGGGCTTATGTCCAGACCTCGAAAAAATACCGTTTGATGGATTATCCTCTGGTTGAGGATCGAATATATCTGGACTATTACAGTAAGCGTGGCGTAGGTTTAGGTAACGAATTATGGATAGACACTAAGGATTCTAAGACCAATTTTTTCGCGTATTTCATTCATGACCGGGACAAATGGGCGGCAGACAGCAGAGATGATGAAGATTACAATAAAAACGCTTATCGCCTGAGTAAACCTACTCAACGTTACGACATCAAGCTTTCCAACCTCACTCACATCACTCCGAATCTGGATTTCAGAGGCAATCTGGAAATACTCAGTGATTATTATTTCCTGGATGATTTCTTTTCCAGCCGCAGCAATGATACGCCTCAGCCAGCAAGTTACGCCAGTCTGGAATATCAACACGAATATTTCAGCGCTGCGGCATACGCTCGCCCGCGAGTAAATAATTTCTATACCGCAGTGCAGAAGTTTCCAGAATTCTCATTGGACGTCCCCCGACAGGAACTATTTGCCAATATTTACTATCAGTCCTCCACCAGCGTCGCCAATATGAACATGATGTTCAGAGACTGGGACAGCCCCAGAACCACCGGTAATGGCGTAGACCCCAAAAATTACGGCGCCATCAGGTTTGACACTTTGCATATGTTCTATTATCCGGTAACATTGTTTGACTGGCTCAACATCACTCCGCGTGCCGGCGGACGCTTCACTTATTACAACAATTCCTCCAAGCGTAAACTCAGCGGCGGGGACGTAAGTAACCTGTTCCTTGCTGATGACCCGGATCTTCCCAATGACGGCGTCAATGTGGTCAATTATGATGACCGGGGGGGTGCCATTGCCCGTCTCGCCGGAGAAATAGGTATTCAGGCCGATACAAAAATCCACCGTTCATGGCAGAATGTGAAAAACTCCTACTGGAAGCTTGACGGTCTGCGCCATGTAGCCCAGCCGTATATCAACTACACCTATATCCCGGAGCCGACGGCTTCGCCGGACAGAATATTCTACTTTGACGATATTGACCGCATCAGCCGCCAGAACTTCATTCGTTTTGGTTTGAAAAACCGCTTGCAGACCCGACGCGGCGACTTCGGCTCCGAACAGATTTATGAATGGGCATCGATGGAAAATTATGTTGATTACCATTTTAACCGGGAAGATGACTTGTCCCACCTGGGAGACTTCACCACTATTTTACGTTTTAACCCCTCTCCCAAGCTGTCTTTGAGCTCCACGCTTCTGCTTGACCTTTCAGGAAATAAATCCAGCCTTGTGGACACATATCGTAACGGACGTTACACCGATAGAGCCGGTATCAGCACTAAATGGATCGATAAGTGGCAAACCACTCTCAGATATGAGATATACGAACAGGCATATGTTTATTTGTCCTACTCGTATCAAGACCGTTATTCGACGCATTCCGCTTATTCCATGGGCAGCATGATGACGTCGGTAGACGCCGGGACTTCATTCGGACGCTCCTATGACCGTTCGCAAACTGTCCGCGCCGGCATAGAAGTTCCAGTACCGGTAATTCCTGAAATGCGGATGGCATATGAAATCTATTATGACGTTGAAGCTGGACTCATGCGTGAGCAGCAATTGCGCTTGTCCAAGACTTTCCACTGCTGGAAGCTAGCGGTGATCGGCGTGTGTGACACTTCCCGTGGCGGTAGCGACAGCAAAAAAGAAGCTAAGTTTTCGGTGATGGCCACCATGTCCCTTACCGCCATGCCGGGTATGCAAATGGGCTCTCAGACCAACTTTGAATCTGACCGCTCCAGAAGCGGCGGCAGTTGAGTAGATTTATCTTAAGTAACAATTTCAGGAGTTGAGACTATGTACATCGTAACAGGCGCCGCCGGCTTAATCGGCAGTTCGGTCATATGGGGATTGAATCAACGCGGCATCAACGACATAATCGCGGTCGATCACCTCGGAACCAGCGAGAAATGGATGAATTTGCGGGCTTTGAGCTTTGCCGATTATTTGGAGAAAGACGCTTTCAGAAAAAAGATCGCCGACAAAAGTTTCGGCAAAGAGATAAAGGCTTTCATTCACCTCGGAGCATGCTCCGCCACCACCGAACTCAATGGCAGCTATTTGGTCGATAATAATTTTCAATATACCCGCGAAATGGCGGAATTCTGTCTTTATGAAGGCATAAGGTTCCTTTATGCTTCAAGCTCCGCCACCTATGGTGACGGCTCTTTGGGCTATGATGACAACATTGAACAACTCGGACAGCTTCGTCCGCTCAATATGTATGGCTATTCTAAGCATATGTTCGATCTCTGGGCGAAAAAACACGGCGTGCTTGACCGTTTGACTGGACTTAAATTCACCAATGTCTACGGCCCGAATGAATTGCACAAAGGAGACATGAGAAGCGTCGTCTGCAAGGCTTACGAGCAGATTTCCGAGAGCGGAAAGCTTAATTTATTCAAATCCCACCGTCCTGATTATGCCGACGGCGAGCAAATGCGTGATTTTCTGTATGTGAAAGACGCGGTGGATATGGTGCTGTTTTTACTGGATCATCCGCAGGGAATGGGAATATTCAATATAGGCAGCGGCAAAGCCGAAACCTGGAACTCACTGGCAAGAGCGATATTTTCTGCCATGAAACGTCCGGAAAATATTGAATATGTTGAGATGCCGGAAAATCTGCGCGGCAAATATCAGTATTACACCTGCGCCGAAATGCGACGCCTGAAGGCATTAGGCTATTCCAAACCCGCCATGTCGCTGAATGACGCCATTGCCGATTATATCTGCAATTACACCGCGCAGGGTAAATTCCTCGGAGATTGACGGGAGAGTCATTGCCCCTCTTTCATGCCGATAAAGATGTTGAAACGCCCCAGGGTCTTGAACGCCATGGGGATAAGCAGCCATTCAATGTCGTCTTCGTTTTTGAACTTCAAACGACGTCCGGCCGCTACCATCGGCGGGTCGAACTGGATGTTCTCCTCAGACAATACCATGTCAAAGTTGCGGATCACCAGCTTGAATATCTCGGTATACGCTTCAACCACCTGATCGCCCAAGGTATCAACCTCCTCAAACATCAGCGAAGAATATATCTTTCTGGCAGTTTCCTCGGGGAAAGTGAACAGCACCGCTCCGACAATGGTGCCGGAAAAGGTGATGATGCCCATCAGATCATCTGGGTTTCTGATGTCTCCGGACAGGCGTTTGAACTCCCCGTGTCTGAACGGGGTTTGACTTATCGAAGTCTCCAGCGTATTTACGATGACTTCAGTAAAAGCGTTTAATTTATCGACTTTCATTGCTTAGCCCTTGTTTGATTGCACTACCACATATAAATGTAAGCCCCATAAAGCCAACATTCAAACAGAAATATCATTATTATCCGCTTCAACCTTGATAATCAGTTGAACAACAAGTAATTTAAGCTCCATATACAAGCGGAAAACATATACAGAAACAGCTTATGCAACTGATAAATAAAAATTTTATTGATAAAGTTAACGCAGAAAACGTTCCACTTCTGGCGGCGCTGGATTCCGCCGGGTTTTTGATATGCGCAACGGAGGATGTGGAGGCGTTCAAATCACGCATGCATAAGCTGCTTGAACGTTATGAAGGCTTTGAAAAAGAACTCGCGGAAAAAGGTTCGATAAAGGTATTTGAGGAATATGAACTCAAAGCCGGAGACCGTATCCCGCCGGAGATAATGGCGGAAGCTTCCGCGCTCACCGAACGACTCTTCGGCTTTTCGGTCAACTGGGCGCCGGGCTTTTTCCTGTCGCAGAATCTGAGCTTTTTGTGGGGCGGCTGCGCGATTACCGACCCCGATGAATATTTCACCGTGTTTCTTATACGTAGCAGTTTCGCCGCCAAACCCCGTTGGTTCATCTACCGGCGGGAAGAACTTCTGGCTCATGAGCTGTGTCATGCCGCGCGCATGGTGCTTAATGACGCCTGCTACGAGGAACACTTTGCTTATATGACTGCGAGCAGCCGTCTGAGAAAATATATCGGCAATTGTTTTCAGACCAAATATGACGCGATCTTATTCATCCTTCCGGTGTTCATTTTGCTGGCGGCGGTGAGTTTTCAGACATTTTTTATGCCGGATTTTCCGTCATCACCCTTCTGGATGCTGGCTTTTGTCTACCCGCTATTTCTGCTGATTAGAAACCATTTTCAGCGTAAAACATACTTTGCCGCGCATAGTCTGCTTTCCGCCTGCGGTTGCGCACATCCTCGTGCGGTACTGTTCCGATGCTCAACCATGGAAATAAAGCAAATTGCCGCTTATCGCAAAACCCCGCATGAATGGAGTTCCCAACTTAATTCCATGGCGGAAAAAAGCTTGAAATGGCGGGTAATCAAATACCGCTTCTTTGACAACGGTGAACCTGCCGCTATATTTAATGACAACGTTTACACGGAGGATAATGATCATGGTTATGCTCAATGACCTTAAAACATATTTGGATGAGCTTTTGCAGTTGGATAAATTCCCTGGCGATTGTTCTAATAACGGACTTCAGGTCGAGGGCGCACAGGAAATATCCCGGATCGTTTTCGGCGTGGACGCCTGCGCCGCGTTATTCGCCGCCGCCGCCGACTCAGACGCAGAATTCATATTTGTCCACCATGGACTGAGTTGGGGCAACGGGTTCAAATACTTTACCGGAAATACCGCAGACCGACTTAAATTGTTGTTCTGCAACGACATCTCTCTCTATGCGGTGCATTTGCCGCTTGACGCCCATCCGCAATACGGACATAATGCCGTCCTCGCCGACATGGTAGAGCTGGATAATCGTTCTATGTTCTGCGAGTATGCCGGAACGGAAATTGGCGTACGCGGCTCGCTTCCGCAGAGTATGACGCCTGACGCGCTTGCGCAAATTTTCGCCGCTAAACTTGATTGCCAATACACCATCTATCCGGAAGCGAGAGAAAAATCGGTGAAACATATCGGTATAGTTTCCGGCGGCGCGGGCATTGACGGCATAGAAGCCGCCGCGGAATGTGGGCTTGACTGTCTGATAACCGGAGAAATGGAACATCAGTGCTATCATGCCATGCTCGAACGCAACATGCCGGTGATCGCTCTCGGTCATTATAAATCAGAAACTCCCGGTGTGCTGAAAGTCATGGAACTTATAAAACAGAATTTTGATGTGGAATGTCACTTTGCTGATCTGCCGACAGGATTGTAACACATAACTTAGAGGAGATGCCTGATTATGTATAAATTGACCCTGATTTTCGCCGCCTTGTGCTTTACAATGCTTTTGAGCTCATGCCGCTCCGGTTCCGGCGAAATCACTGAAGCCGATAAATTAACCAAAGACGAAACCATTGTTCTAGTCGAACACGCCCGCCACTTCCTGCAACGCGAAGCGCGTAAATTCAAACTCTCACCGCGCGAAATCGGCATAATCAGAACCACTCAGCCCAAGGTGCGCGCCCGCTACAGCGGCTACAAAACCGGCTACCTCGCGGTATCCTGGCCGATCTACCACGAAACGGAAAAAGATATGACGGGCGATCCCTTTGAAGAGAAAACCATCAGCGCCATCCTCGAAGGTGAGATGATGAGATCCAAAGACTGGCGAGTTTCCATCGCCAAAAGAGAACCGGTTAAACTAATTGACAAAAACGCGGCAAGTCAAATCGCTCCGGTATCCCGTAAAGATTTCGAGCATCTTCTGAATAAATAGTAATTCTTATGTTCCAGCAGTGTAAAATCCAAAGACAGGTAATTGCACTTGCCCGTCATGCCTTTTGGGTCAGAGGCAGGGAGGGGTTGCATTGCAGGAGGAAATCGTGCAACCGTCTACTGAAATGCGTTTCAGAAAAGCCCGAGGCGTGACTGCGTATCACTTCCGTCTCAAAGCTCATGGCGTCAAAATTTTCCAGCGTTTCAAGCAATGCTGTTGCCGTTTGTTCACCGAACAACAGTCCGGTTTTATTATCCATCACGGTCTCCAGTGCTCCGCCTGCGCCATAGGCCACAACCGGAGCGCCCGCCGCCTGTGCCTCCAGCGGAATTATGCCGAAATCTTCAAGTCCGGGAAAAATCAATGCCCGGCATGAACGGTACAGATTCCGCAATTCATCATCGGAGACACGCCCGTGGAACTCAATATTGGAGCTGTCAGAAGCCTGTTTGCGCAAAGTTTCAAGTTCATTGCCACATCCTGCCACTATCAGCCGCCGACGGTTTTTGCGGAATGCCTCGACCACTATGTCCGGGCGTTTATAGCGGCACAGCTCTCCCGCGTACAAAAAGAAATCCTTTTCCATTCGCGGCTGTCGGGAATAGTAGGCAACGTTTACCGGCGGGTGGATCACGGTCGAATTCCGTTTGTAAATGCGTTTTATACGTTCTGCGACAAAGGCGGAGTTGGCGATGAAATGGTCTACTTGCTCCGCTGATTTCAGGTCATAATTCTGCAAATAGCGGTGAAATAAAGACATCGCACCACGGGTAATGTAGCCGGAATTATCGCGATACTGTTCATACATATCCCACACGTAGCGCATTGGTGTATGGCAATAGCACACGTGCATTGCGCCTGAAGCTTTTTTAACTCCTTTGATTGGGCCGGATTCACTGCTCAGGAGAAAATCATATTCTGACACATTGGTCAACTTTAACGCCAGGGGCATGAGCGGCAGGTATTTCTGATAATTCTTCCGCGCCATCGGTAACGCATCAATAAAGGTACGTCGGATTTGATGAGTGCGGAATGTATCCTGGAATTTATCCGGGTCGTAAACGTGAGTAAGAATATCCGCGTTTTTAAACATGTCGGCGAATATTTTGAGCACTTTTTCCCCACCACGGTCATTGATCAGCCAGTAATGCAAGAGCAAAGTCTTCATAATCAGTAAGCCCCGCGGCACAGGATGACTTCAAGTACGGTTTTTATTATGATGTATATGTCCAGCCAGGGACTCCAGTTCAGGACATAGTATTTTTCCAGCAGCACCCGCTCGTCATATGAGGTATTGCTGCGTCCGGACACCTGCCACATACCGGTAAGCCCCGGAGAAACACTGGAGACCAGTGCATAGTCTTTGCCGTAATATTTTATTTCTCCGGCGACTATAGGGCGGGGACCGACCAGATTGAGTTCCCCTTTTATGACGGAGAGTATCTGTGGCAGTTCGTCCATGCTGGTTTTGCGCAGAAACGCCCCCACGGGAGTTATGCGGGGATCGTTTTTGAGCTTAAAACTCTTTTCCCATTCTTTTTTTAACGCGGGATTTTCTTCCAGCAATTCCTCCAGCCTTTCGGCTGCGTCATGATACATGGTTCTGAATTTGTATATGTGAATATCCTTGCCGTTTTTCCCCAGGCGGCGAGCCCGGTACAGCACCGGACCGGGTGAAGTGATTTTCACTATAGCCGCGATCAGCAGCATAAGCGGAAGGAAAATTATTATCGCACAGAAAGACAACACTGTATTAAGGCAGTAGCGGCAAAAAATGTTGACCGGCACTCTAAGTCCGGATCTGTATTCGACAATGGTCAGACCGTACAGATCATGCAGATACGAGCCGCTGTTGGGGAAGTCATGTACCGCCCCGAGAATGCTTACCTGCTTGAATACATTATTGCAGGCTTTGACCTTATCTATCAAAAACTCAAATGGCAGGCATAATATCACATGTGTTATTTGGGCGCCTTTCAATAAGTTTTTGACTTTATTATCGAACCGTCGCACGGGAATTCCATTAATAAAAGTCCCTGATTTCTTCGGATCGTCATCCAGAATAATTATCGGCGTCAATCCATGATAACGGCTTTTTTTCAGTATATCCACCAGGAGTTGACCGCTCTTTCCCGCCCCCCAGACCGCCACCGGGGTCATGCCCATTTTTAACCTGACCATAAGTGTCCGCGCCAGCCACCTCAGCCAGATCATAGAGAAAAAAATGAAAGGCAAGGGCAGATAGGTGAGAATTATTTTGACCAGATAGTCGGTAGAACTCTTCAGGTTGCCGATACTTACCAATATGGGGAATTCCGGGAAATGAAAAAGCCGGATTGTGAGCAATCCCATAAGCACGTAGAACATCCGTCTCAACTCCTCCTGCGGTGCCAGCGGAAAGCCCGGAGAAAAAAAACAACCATTATACAGCTTGACTTTTTCTCCTGTTACTACAAACGCCAGCATGAAAATCACGAGAGTAGTATATGAACACAGCACACTACCCGTGATCCAGTTCGCGACAAGATTTAAGATTACCCCTGGAATGATGATGGCGACAAGGTCAGACAGGACAAGTAAGCAGTTTCTGAGCCAAGGGAATTTTATATCATACTTAAGAATATCGCCTTTTTTTTTCATTCCCTACCTTATTTGCGTTAAAATACGTTTGATTAATGTAATATGAGCGACATATTATTCAAGGAAAGATTATCTAAAAAATGTAAAGGATTTTTGTTTCAATGCTAAGAAAACCGGATTTATTTAATGTTCATGTAATGTTTGTTTTGACCGCGTTGCTGGCGTTGCCGATGCTGTTTCAGTTCACTCCGGAGGATGATTGTTCCAGCCGTTATGCGTATATGGCGGAGGCTTTTGCGCAGGGGGATTTCCTGAGAGCATTTCACTCACGGTTTCTACCGTTGTTTTCTGTGCTGACGGGAGTGGTGGCGTATATACTTCCGGTAGACGGTTTTTTTGCCTGCAAGTTTATCAACTGGCTATGCTTTGCGTTTTCCGTATACCCTTTGTACTACTGCGTTATTACCTTATCAGGAAGCCGCAGGACGGCTTTGCTGGCCTCATCGCTTCTGGTGTTCTGTTATCCGCTGTTGTCCCTGATTGGAGACGGGAATCGGGACAGCGTAAAAAGTTTTCTAATCATTGCCGCCGCCTGGGCGCTGGTGCGCCTGCTGGCTTCAGGGCGCTGGACATATTTGATTTGGACTGGGGTGATTACCGGAGCAATGACCTTGTTGCGCGGGGACAACGCTCTTTACGCGATAATGATTATCGCCATGGTGGCGTTTTATGAGATCCGCAAAAACGGCTTACGTAAATTATGGCGTCCTGTCCTGACCGGTCTTACCGCTTTGTTAATCATCACGCCATGGCTGATATTTCAATACCACAGCATCGGTTATCCTGTGCCTGAATCGCGGCATGGCAGACTACTTGAGCAGATGTCGGCAAGCATGCCCTGGATAACATGTATAAAAAATGACGCTTCGCGGCATGAGCTTATCGATGCGCCCTCTTTGGAATCGACTCCGGCTGTAATTCAGAACGCGAACACGCAAACAACCGCTCCGGTCACCGTGAAAAACACGGAGTTGGCAGAGTCTTCCCATAGAAGTAAAAGAGGCTATTCATTCGGCAACTTTGTGGCGAAACTACTGAAAGGGCTGTATCCGTTTATGTTTGTGCTGGCGTTTGCGGGTGTAGTCATGAGGATAAAGACCCGTGCCTGGAACAAATATGACACGGTTATGGCGATCTTGTTTCTAGGTCATATCCTGCTGATTGTTTTGCAGATAGCCATAGCGGACAGGTATCTGTATGTATCGAGCCGCTATGTACAGAGTTCCATACCGCTGTATCTATGCTGGAGTGCAGCCGGGCTCGAATACATACACACGCTTATCGGGCGTTATCTGCCCGTGCGCTTGCTTAAACTCAGACTGGAGTGGCTGGTGGCCGCAGTCATCATGGTGGGCTCATATCAACAGGGAATCAAAAGCGTCTGGTCGGATTATTTCGGCAAAGACCTGCCCTTCCGCCATCAGCGCGAGATCATAAACATCATCAACGCGTCCGATCTTAACCGCCAGTATGGTGAGCATACCGCCTATGAATGTCATTTTTATTCTGCTCCGCTACTGGTGTCAGATTTTAATTCGCTGGGTTACTACACCAATCTTCCGGTAATATCCTGGTATGATCTTCAACACGGGAGCTCACACGGTTACAAACTCCCGATTGCGATTGAGAACATCGCCTTTATACTGGTAAGGAAATCCCACCAGGATAAGAGGGAGTGGTTGAATCAGCGAATGAAACTGGAAGAAGTATATCATGATCGCAGATACATACTCTTCCGCAATATCAATTACCGGCAGAAGCCGGAATTGAAGTAAAACCAGGTATCAGGGATGATTAGCGAGACCTATTGGGGTAATATGAAGGATTTCAATAATCCCACCAGATTTCGGCTTTATGGTTATGATAATACGTATCTGCCATCTTGCCGGATCGTTATCAAGCCTGTAAGCATAATCTTTGACCATATATATAGTGCCATGATGCCGGATTACATAACATTCAACATCGTTCCTGAATGAACTAATATCCCTGAATTCTCTGTATCTACACAAGGCGAACCAGTCTGAAGGCATCCCGTATATTCTGGTGTTTTCCGCAAAACTGACTTTCGATAGGTCTCGGATATATTGCGGATAATCTCGACCCGGATTATTCTTCCACGTAAGAAGCGCGTACTGCGGAATCATAAGTAACATCCAGAGCAAAAGTAGCAACTTCATACCATGCACTGGTCTTGAAAACGTATTTACTGCCAGCATTAGAAATGCAGGATATGCAAACACCGCATAGTGAAAGTTACCACGTCTCAGTAAAAAAGAACTTACTAGTATCATCAATGCCGTCAGAGGGAAAAAAATCTTCTCCTTTTTGAAAAAGACAAAGTGAAACCCATACGCCGCTATAAAAATAACGAGTTCAGGTATGAACCTGAACCAGTAGCTGCTCCGGCCCCAGAAGTGAGCGGCGAGAAAATTGGATGGCCCGGAGGATGTCCCACTATTGAGCGTCGCCTGAAGGCCACTCAGATTGTTGTAATGCAATAGCAGATATATCACAATTCCACAAAACACCCCTGCTGCAATCTGTCCCAATTCCTTCTTTTTCCTTAAAAAAAGAATATCTTGCTCGAAACAGAAAACATACGAAGCCAGATAAAAAAACGTTATTACGCCGATTGGATGTGTCTCAACGGCAACGCATGCGCTCAACATTGAGAAAAAATAGTGCCTGCCGATAAATAAATATATGGAAAGAGCCATAAACATGAATACGAATGCGTCACTTCTTGCCTTGTTGGCAGTCGCGATGACAACTCCGGATAGAGCAAGCATGGAAATGAAAACGAATACTTTGTCGCTGTCCTTAAATATCCTGTCGGCTATCTTCTTCCAGAAGAAGAGACCCGCCGTGGTTAATCCTAAAGATATGGCAAAAACATTGTATTTTGTCCAACCGAGCACTGAAAGTAGCGCGCCATAAAAATAACAATAGATATGAGAAAAGTATTTCACTCCCCAATATGACTCGTCGTTTTCACAAAATACAATATCCTTCTGGATTCCATAATTCCAAAGGTTGTATATCCAGGCAGTCGACCAGGTGTTGTCAACGTCATTGTTGATGTATATCCCGAAAAGCGCAGAATAAACTGCTGTCAACGGAATCGCAACAAGGAACCAGCGGTATTTTGTAAGGAAAGCCCAAAGGTGGTTAATATTCATTCTTATCACGGGTGTTCGTTCTTACGAAATAAAGAGGTCTCTTCTTGACTTCATCATATATTCTTCCAACATATTCGCCGATAAGTCCGATGCAGAAAAGATTTACAAATCCGAATGCGCACACCGCAAGGATGATGCTGGTCCAACCGTCGACAAGACGTCCGTTGAAAAATAGATATTTCATCAGAGTGTAAGCCAGATAACCCATTATGATAAGACCTATAACTGATGCAAACCAGTATGCAAATCTCAGTGGAAGAGTGGAAAATGAGATCACTCCATCCATTGCCAGCAGCATCATCTTTCGCAGAGGATATTTTGTCTCCCCTGCGGCTCTTGCCCTCCGATCAAAATATACCTTGTCAACCTTGAATCCAGTCCAGCACACCATTGCCCGAAGCATTCTGTTACGCTCCCGCATAGACAAGAGAGCCTTGACGCCGCGCCTGTTCATCAGCCTGAAATCGCCGCAGTCCTTCTCTATAAACTTCAATCCCAGCATATGCAGTGCCTTGTAATACAATTTTGCAGTGGTCAGCTTGAAAAAAGTCTCGGCTTCTCTGGAGCGCCTCACTCCAAGAACGATATCGGCTCCCGCTTCATGCTTCTCCAACATCTCGAAAATAACTTCCAGTGGATCCTGAAGATCCGCATCTATACTGACGCAGACGTCCCCTGCCGCTATTTCATAAGCACATGTCAACGCCATCTGATGACCAAAATTGCGAGACAGTTCAATTCCAATTACATGATCAGAGTCATCTGCCGCCCATTCACCTATCTGCACCCAGGTCATGTCGCTGCTTCCGTCATCCACAAGGATTATCTCATGATCATAACCTTTTTCCGAAAGCGTTACGGCAAAAGCGCTCAGTTCTCTGCGCAACATGGGTAACACTTCCTGCTCATTATAGCATGGTATCAGCAGTGATACTTTATATTTGATCTTTTTTCCAAATGATACCATAAATAAACATCTCTGATTGGCTGTTGTTTAAAAATGTAAATTACACCCATAGGCACAAATATCAATGATCTTTCATTCTAATTCAGACTTAATTATTTATGCAAATTCATAATGACGGCTCCAACAAACCCAGAGCCTGGAAGAATTATACCATGATCGCAGATACATACTTTTCCGGGATCTTAATTACCGGAGTTGAAGTAAAACCCGGTGGTCATGCCGGGTGTTTCATGGTCAATGATCAACGTTTGCTTTTGCCGTAGTTACGGCTGACTACTTCGGGATCGCGGAGGATGGCAAAAGCACTCACCGCTATGTCATCGCGCGCCGATATCGTCAACGTGTGCTCGCCTTTTGTCAATTTTAGCGGTATGAACCAGCCGCGTTGACGGATATTACGGTTTGTAAGTCCCGCCCAGCACCAGTTGGAAGAATAGCGCATCAGACTCATGCCGAATTCACCATCGTCAATCTTGTAGAAGATTGATGATAAGCTGCGGTATGGCGTCAGCGGACGGAAACATATCGCCAGGTAATACCAGTTTTTCTCAGGAACGCTGAAACGGAACTCCGCCGTCTTGTCTTCATTCAGTTTGCGATTATCTCCTTTCAGGATCATAGCTCGTCTGCCCTCGAAATCCGTGATTTCATAGACATTGCTCTGCGCGTTTTCCGGCTTCAACAGCGCGATTACTCCCGGCGTATCGGCGGCAATATTAAATTCCGCGTCCTGACCGGAATATACCGTTACCGGACGCGAAAAACCATCGTCTAATTTGATCATGAACGCGCCTTTGAAGCGCTTGTTCTCATCTTTGCGCAAAAGTTTTATCTTGAGTTCAACCGGTTTGCCGTTGCGCAACACTCCTTCCGAGGGCGAAACCTCAAAATAGTCGAACGCGGCGTTTTTCAGGACGCGGAAGCGTTTTTCCGCGCCTTCGGCAATACTGATAGACATTCTGACCTCATTAATACCAGGTTCGGCGAAATCAATGTGGCTACGACTTAGCCGAAGCGGAGTCGGACGCAAAGGAATATCGCCTTTTATGCCTGGAGCGGAGGAAAAGTTTTCCAGGCCGGGAATATTTTCTGTCGCAATATTAAAACCGGGACTTTTCGGCGCTAAGCGGTAATCTCCAGCGGCGGCGTTCTTGTAAATCGGCTTTGCCATAAGTCCGTGCTTTTCCAACCCGGAGGCGTTTAAGCGTTCAGTTGTCCTTTCGCGAATATCTTCATAACTTGACCAATACAGATCATAATCAAAATCACATTTTTCCGCCACTTGCGACATTGGAAAGACACCGTGATCGCCGTCAAAGACATTATTGCGGGTTGTTATATATCGGCGCGGACCGTCGCCTTTGCCGAAAGGACCCAGCGCGGTCTTGCACAGCAGAGTATTATGAAAGGCATATATCATACCCTGACCGCAAAAAGTGTAACCGTTTTTGAAGCCTTGTCCCCCTACGCCGTCCTCATCGCCCAGGCGCACGATCAGATTATTCCATATATAAGCAGGCCCCCGGATGCACGGCGCGGTGCTTATACCGGTGAGAGAGCCCTCAAACTGATTACCCCAGACACGGACGTTCATCTGACCGCCGTCTAACTCAATGCCGTCGTCATTGCCAAGAAGCATAATGTTCCCATAGACGTCGGCGTCGCGGGCGAAACCGCCATCAGGAAAGCCGTTGCGTACGCCTTCGATGACGTCGTTCCAACGGTGCTGGTCAGAACCAATAAAATCATTATAGCGGATAACGGTGGAGCCTTTAGCGTGCACGTATACCGCACAGGGGCCGGCTGGATGCTCATACAGCCAGGAGTTGGCGCCACCGCGAGGATCGTGCATATAATTACGCTCGATGACTACGCCACTGCTGAGGTCGATAAATACTCCGGCGTCGTAATTGATAATGCTTTTTCTATCGTCAACGAACATACCGCGGTGAGCGTGCCGTTTGTTATTGGGTCTGCCCCAGCCGGAGACATCGCAATTGATAATTCTGATATTACTGGAGTTTTTAATATGAATAGCGTGTTGCCTGCCGCCACGGATGGTGACGTTTTCCAAAACGACATATTCCGCGCCGTCGAAAAGTATCGCCGCCTCTTCTTTGTCGCCACCGTCAAGACCTTTTTCCGGCAGAACGATGCGTATCCAGGCACCGGGGCTACCCTTGACATCGATTTTCGCCGCGCCCTGAGGCAATTTTATCGTACTTCCGATCTTTATTTCCGGCGACCATGTGGTGAAGGTGTTTTCCGCAATGATTTTATCTTTAAGCGAAAGGCGAAGCTGGTATGAGGTGTTTTCCTCCAGTTGCAGCAAGGAGACGCGCCATACCGGATAATCGGGAGAGTTGACCATATTGGCGGCGCGGAGCCATGTTTTCGCGTCCGTACGGCGATATTCCATAATCGGTGCCTCCTGACTTTCGCCGTCCCAGTATACGCTGCATGAATGAAATAATGGAACAGTTTTGAGTTCAGTGCCATAAATATTTAGACACAAAAGGGCGAAAAATGATAACAAAAATCTTTTCATTGTACTTTCCTTGTTATTTATTAAAGGTTAGGGTTTAAACGTGAAGAGTTACGGAATTCATGATAGCTGGCGGATTCGACGCTGCCGGAATCCAGCAGGACATTGGTTCTTTTATTATGTGGATAACCTACACGATTGAGTCTGCTGGCACTGGTGTCGAATATAGTCGCTCCCTGTGCATTAAATGCTGTCGGCTCATTGATATTATATTCCGCCAGAAAATAGAAACCGAAACGATTCAGAGGCTTGCGCCCCCAGTTGTAGCCAGTTGGCGGAGACTGCTGCGAACTATAGATATAACTGGTGTAATTAAGCGAGTTACTTTTCTGCCGCAATATGTCGCTCGGGCATGCTAGTGTTTTCCGTCGGGTGCCGTCGGGCATGTATTCGCACAGCCAGCCTTCCGGGTTGTCTTCAAACCAATACGAAGAAGCGGTGCCAGGTTTACGGTACCAAGGCATATGATCCCAGTCATTGAGATACTGAGTTGCGTAAAGACCTATTTGTTTGAGGTTGTTTACGCAGGCGATTTCTTTGGCTTTGTCCCGGGCGCGTCCCAACGCGGGCAGAAGCATACTGGCAAGGATAGCTATGATGGCTATCACCACGAGGAGCTCAATAAGAGTGAAACTGTGATTCTTTTTCATAATGCTTTACCTCCGTAAGAGTTTATTTTAATACACTTTTTTACGTTTGATCTCAAAATTCGGCTCCGGCGAAACCGCATTTTTTATTTTCATAAAAGTTCTGACCGCCGCCGCCAGTTCGGTGGTGAACGTGTCAATGTCGGCGTTGTTTTCCCACATCTGATTGACTCCATCCAGAACCAGATTCATTATTTCGATCGAATCTATATTATACTGCGCGGACATATGAGCAATTTCCCCTATAAAAGTTTTTTCACGCGGGTCAGAGCTGTGTATCAGATTTTCCGCCGCGGATTTTCTTATAGGTATGCCGTACCCGCTATTGCCGATGAATGACTGTACCGGTTCGGACAACATCAGTTTCAGGAAATCCTCCGCCATTTTCAGATTGGAACAGCTCTTTCTGATACAGATCAGATCCGCCGCCTGAGTGGTCAGCGGCTTCCCGCCGGGGATTTCCGGCATGGGGACGGTTCCCCAATCATCAAATCCTTCACGTTTGATGAAATACAGATCTTCGCGCGGGGCGAGCATGAATGCGCAACGACCTCTGCCAAATTCACAGCGATAATCGTCCGACGTTCCTATATCGTTTGGTTTAAGCAACTCTTGCAATTCGCGAAAAAGCCGCAACCCTCGCCGGGTATCGGGATGATCTATGCGTACCGGATCGAGTTTGTCTTCAGGCGCGAACAGGCGTCCACCGGCACGAAAAATAAAGCCGAGCCATTGATGTTTGTCATAATTCCAGTTGAATATCTGTTCACCGGGAAGAATATTTTTCAATTTCTCCACTGAATCGATAAAATCCTTCCAGCTCCAGTTATAATGCGGTTCGGGGCATCCGGCTTGCGCCAGCAGTGCACGGTTATAATACATCACCCGCGGAGAAAAAATAAAGGGAACTCCCGGCAGTGAACCGTCACTGGAATAATAACTGTTGAACGCTTCCATGAAAAAGTCTGTTTTGTCCGGAAAACAACGGTCAAACAGCTCGCGCATATCCATATATTCATTGCGGCAGGACTGCACTACCAATGTCGGTCTCAGTTCGATCATGCCAATGTCGAAACCGGCGGCAAAATACAGCCGGGGTAAAATTCCCGAAGTCATGACCTTTATGTCCTTAAGCCAGGGCAAAGCCGGATTGTTGGCGCGAAAGTTATATTGCAACAGACACTCGCGCCACTTAGCGGCGACAAAGGTGCCGCGGCGCGGATAACTTTCCAGTACGCCCTCATTAACCAGCGTCTCTATCGCGTTCTGGGTTGTCAACAGCGACACGTCCAGGCAGCTGGATATGTCCCGCGCTCCAGGTAACTTGTCCCCGCCGCGCAGTTCCCCGCCGTCTATGCGATCCAGCAACCAATGTCGTACACGGGTCTGCTTGTCTTCCGCTATACCTTTGTTTTCTTTCATCATATACATATCAATGCCTTGTGTGTCGTTCTAGTTTTATTATATACTGCAAATCTGACTAAGTCAATAGCCAGACTACAAAAAATCTCATTCGTTTCTTGAAAAGGCGTTTGCTTCGGATATATTCAACAGCAATAGAAAGCGGCATTCTGACAGCAGGGGGAACTGCATGTATCCGGTGATTGGTAAATTGATGTCCTGGGTGACGGATAGTTGCCTGAGTTTTCCCTGTCCGGCATGCGGTTCGCTGGAAATTTCAGAGCGTAATGTTTTCTGTGAAAATTGTCTGAGTAAATTCAAAACGGTGCAGGGCGTTTTATGTCCGGGTTGCGGGGCAGAGCTTGATACCGCACTGGAATTGTGTTCGAATTGCTTGAAAGAGGAGCCCCGGGCGTGGGATCAGGCGCTGGCGTTGTTTCAGCATGAGGGACTGGGGCGGCGGATGCTGCACGCGTTTAAATATCACAATACGCCGGAGTTGGCGCGGGCATTCGGGATTCTGGCGGCGGAAAAGTTAAACACGAGCGGACTTCAACCGGATTATATCATGCCGGTACCCTTGCACTGGACGCGCGCGTGGAATCGCGGTTTCAATCAGTCTGAGCTGGTGGCAGAGGAATTGGCGCGAAGATGCGATATTGCTATAAGCTATGATCTGCGGCGGATCAGGCGCACCCGGCAGCAGGCAAAATTGACCAGGGTCGAGCGTAAAAAAAATCTTATTGAAGCTTTTTCTGTAAATCATGAGAAATTTTATAAAAACGCGTCTATATTACTGATCGACGATGTGATGACCACGGGATCCACCCTGCAAGCGGCGGCTGAAGCATTACGAAAGTGCCAGGCGGGAAGGATAATGATAATGGTCATCGCGAGAAGAATATAGGATAAAACCGTTTATCAATAAATCAAGATAAAAGGATTGCAAATAATATGGCGGCATTATTCAGAAGTGGCAGGACAAAGTATTCGACTTTGCGTTCGTACAAGACTGGAGAGAACAAGAATACCAAGATTCCGGAAGGCTTGTGGGAAAAGTGCAAAAAATGTCACAGCACCGTATATACTAAGACCTTGAAGGAAAATTTAAACATTTGTCCTAATTGCAATTTTCATTCACCCTTGACCGCACAGCAGAGAATAGATTTGCTTTGCGACAAGGATTCGTTCAAAGAGATAGATCAGAGTATGGAATCGGTTGACGCGCTGGGTTTTGAAGGCGTGGCGTCGTATACCGACAAGCTCGAAGCTAATAAAAAGAAAACCGGTCTGAATGACGCGGTCGTCTGCGGTACCGCCACTTTGGAAGGGAAAGCATATGCTATTGGAGTGATGGATTTCCGCTTCCTCGGCGCGAGTATGGGATCAGTGGTCGGTGAAAAAATCACCCGGCTTACGGAACTTGCCACCGCGATGAAACTGCCGCTGGTCATCGTTACCGCCAGCGGCGGGGCGAGAATGTATGAAGGTATGCTCAGTTTGATGCAGATGGCAAAGACCAGTGCCGCGCTGAAACGTCATGCCAACGCCAATCTGCCGTATATTGTAATTCTTACCCAGCCTACTTATGCCGGTGTTACCGCGAGTTTTGCTTCATTGGGTGATCTTACTCTGGCTGAGCCTGGAGCTATGATTGGTTTTGCCGGACCGCGCGTAATCAGAGATACAGCCCAGGCAAAATTGCCGGAAGGCTTTCAGACTGCGGAATTTCTGCTGGAAAAAGGTATGGTTGACCGGATCATTGACCGCAAAAATCTCCGGCATGAACTTTTCCTGTGCCTTGAATATTTCAATTCAGGGTGTACAGTGAAAGGTGCTGGGAAATAAAATAGTTTTTTTGCCGCCGGTCCTGCCGGACCCTATGCGCCGGCAGTTCGTTAACCGAGTCAGATGGGGAACCAAGCAGCTCTACACGAAACTGCCGGGCGCCGTAGGTGCTTCTGGTTGCCGGCGGCTCTTTTTTTAATTTAAGAGGGATTTGTTATGGCCAGGATAGATGGAAGAACTCCGGAACAGTTCAGGAAAGTAAATTTCACCAAAAATTTTCTTTCTCATCCGGCGTCTTCGGTACTCATTGAGTTCGGCGGTACAAAAGTTATATGCTCCGTAACCGTTCAGCCCGGAGTTCCCGGCTGGATGAGAGCGCAAAACGTTCCCGGGGGCTGGGTTACCAGTGAATACGGTATGCTGCCCGCCTCCACTCACGAACGTATGCAACGCGAAGCCAGTAAAGGCAAGCAAAGCGGACGAACCATGGAGATCCAGCGTTTGATCGGCAGAAGTTTCCGTTCGGTTATCGACCTTGAAGCCTTGGGAGCCAATACCGTTTATATTGATTGTGATGTGATCGACGCTGACGGCGGAACCCGTTGCGCCAGTATCACCGGCGCCTCCGTGGCTCTTCAGCTGGCATTCAAAAAAGCATGGCTGGCAAAGAAATTCGGCGGTAAAAATCCCATGAAGGAAAATGTCGCCGCCATAAGTGTAGGCATTGTCAACGGCGAACCCGTGCTTGATCTGTGTTATGCGGAAGATTCTAAAGCCGAAGTTGATATGAATGTAGTTATGACCGAATCCGGCAAGTTCATAGAAGTACAGGGTACCGCCGAAGAACAGCCATTTACCCCGGAACAACTTAATCAGATGCTTGATCTGGCTAAAAACGGACTCAATAAAATATTTGAACTTCAAAATAGAATCATCAGCGGCGCTCCCCGCAGGCATAATGATAATGATGATAAAAATAACGGCAAAGGCAGAAACACCAGACCCGGAAAACCCGGAGGCGGACTCGGCTCTATGGGTGATATTCTCGGAGATATAACAATCTGACCTCGGCATCAAGGAGAACAGCAGCTATGGCACAGGAATATCAGGTAATCGCGAGAAAGTGGCGTCCGCAGCGTTTCGCCGACATGGTCGGACAGGAACATATCGTCGCCACTTTGAAAAACGCCATAAAGCAGCAGCGTACCGCTCACGCATACCTCTTTGTCGGTTCGCGCGGTATTGGTAAAACCACCTCCGCCAGAATATTCGCCAAAGCCATGAACTGCGAAGCACCCGAAGATGGCGAACCATGCTGCAAATGTAATTCCTGTGTCGCCATCGCCAATGAAAGCAGTATCGATGTAATCGAAATAGATGCCGCCAGCCAGAACTCGGTGGAAAACATTCGCGACCTGCGCGATGAAGTGATGCACGTGCCGGTCAACAGCCGCTATAAGATATATATCATCGACGAAGTACACATGCTGTCCAAGCAAGCCTGGAACGCTTTGCTTAAAACTGTTGAAGAACCTCCCCGGCACGCGAAGTTTATCTTCGCCACCACCGAAGTGCATATGGTTCTGCCCACAATTATTTCCCGTTGTCAACGCTTTGACCTGCAACGTATCTCCACCCGGCTTATCGCCGAACGCCTGATGCTTATCGCCAATACCGAAAACGTGAAGATAAGCATGGCGGCGGTCGAAGCCATTGCCAGAGCCGCCGACGGCGGTATGCGCGACGCTCAATCTCTGCTTGATCAGATGATCGCTTTTTTCGGTTCCGACGCAAATACTGAAATCAGTGAAACTCAGGTGCTGTCGTTGTTCGGACTCAGCGCCGCCTCGGAAATAGAAAACCTTATCCGCGCCATGTTCGGCAATGACAAAGGCGCCGTGGTGGCAAATATCCATGCCCTCGCGGAACGCGGTAAAAATCTGGAAACCTTGTACAATGACCTGCTCGCTTTTTTGCGCGGCATAGAGTTGTGCCAACTGCTGGCGAATCCAGAAAATGTACTGGAATCCGGCAGTGAAACTATTGCTTTGTACAAAGAACTCGCCCGGAACGTCAGACCTGATGTGGTTCAGCGACTGCTTGAAACCCTGTCGCCTGTAGGCAGAACCCTGCACGATGCCCTGAATAAACAAGTCTATATCGAAACCATCATACTTAAAGCCATGCGCACCGCGCACTCCTTGCAAATCGATGATATTATCGCACACCTTAATCAGATACGCAATGGTGGCGAACTTAACGAGCTTAATAATATTCCTCCGGTAAATCTCGCGACTATCACTCAGGCTATCGTGCCGCAGACACAAGTCCCGCAACCTGCGCCAACGCCCGCAGTAATGCCAGCGCCGACTTTGACGCCTGAGCCTGAACCCGCTCATGTGGTTGAAGAACAGAAAGTTATTGTGCCGGAACAGGCTGTGCCTGAACCTGAACCGCAATCTGAACCGGAGGAAAAACCGCTCCAGGCGGATAATGATCAGGCGGAAGAAATCCTGGGGCCGGAATTTGAGGAAAAAATGGATTTTCATGACCCGGAGGTCGAAACTCCCGTTCCTGAAAAAATCATGATCGAAGAAACTCTCGAAGAACTTGAAGCCGCCGAGGAACTCCTTCCAGCGCAGGAAGAAGAACCTTCCGGGGCTGAATCCGTGCCTGAAAATGCTCCGGCACCGCCACTGCCGCAGGATAAACTGACCCCCCAGAATATCTGGCACGAGGTCATTGCACGCGCTGAGCAGATTAAATCATTTGATCCTCTGCTGGTTCAGTATATGAAAACCGCTTCCCCGGAACGCTTTCAGAATTCCATCCTTACCATTTGCTACGATGAGGAATTTGAGAATACTCATAGCGAACAACTGTCGGACAACATGTTTAAAATCAATAAACTGCTTATGGAAGTCTGCGGAGACTGGGCATGTTCGCTGAATATTGAACTCCGCAAGGGCGTAAATCTTTTTGAAGAAGATAAAAAAGAACTTTTGCCTGAAGATCTCAGAAAAAAGGTCGAAGCCAATGAATATGTCCAGGGGGTAATCGATCTTTTCGGCGGCGAGATCGTCGATATTCATGGATGATTACCGGGCGTCGATGCATACTTGCTCATGCTTTTCCGGGCGCACACTATCTTCTGATAACGTCCAGATACTCCATGAACAGGCGATCTTCGGTTGACCATCGGGTAACCTGCACATTTGTCGTTTCAATGTAATCGAACCAGTCAGCAGGATTACGAGTGCCGTCCATATTCAACACGTATATCCACAGGTATGCAACGAGTTGTCGTCACGTCAGGCGATCGGAAGAATACAAAATCTGATAGTTTATTTTGTGATAGTTCCCCAAAATAAATGTACAGAACGCCGCCCGCAAAGGCGATGTTTTCTTATTTATCACGACGGACAAGATACTCCAGGAGCTGTTCAAGCAACCGCGTATACTCATTTTGAGGAAGCTTTTTCAACTGTCGCGCGGCGTCGTTAATAAGCTTTTCAGCGGCATTGACCACATACGCTTCGGCGCCGGATGAACTTATGAGCTCGCGCACCGCAGCTACCTGCGTGTCTCCATAGTGCTCCAGACCGATAAGTGATTCGAGTTCTCGTCTGCCGTTTTTGTCCAACATTTCCAACGCTTTTATCAGTAACAATGTGGGTTTGGCTTCGGCGAGATCTGAGCATATGGGTTTGCCGAATTCCTTGAAATCACCATAGACGCCCAACCAGTCGTCACGATATTGAAACGCGACACCCGCCGCTGCGGCATATTCTTCCAACGCCTTCACTTCCGGCGCCGCGCCTTCCGGGTCATCAAGAGCAATCATCGCCCCGGTTCCGGTGCAAAAGCGCAGCAGGACGGAAGTCTTCATATATAACATTCGGGCAATTTGCTTTTCATTCAGTTGTGCAGCCCCGATAAAAGGGAATTCAACATCAAGCGCCTCGCCTGAAATAAGTTCACGATTAACAAATTCCTGCATTCTGCGCATAAGTCGCAAGGTCAGTTTTTCGGATGCCCCGTGCTCCGCCAGTTTAAGCATCATATTATTGGCCCATGCCTGCTGAAGGTCTCCGGTGAGAATCGCAAAATCCCTGCCGAATTTCGTGGCGGTCTCTCCACACAGAAGATATTTCTCCTGAGCGTAATGTGCCAAAGCTGTATGACTGGTTGGCTGTCCGCGCCGGACATCATCATCATCAATAATATCATCATGCACCAGTGTCCAATTGTGAAATATCTCCACTGCGGCGGCAGCGGGAACTGCGGTTTCAACGTTCCCGCCGAGCAGTCCGCAGCTCCACAGCAATAGCGCCGGACGCAAACGT
>JAFGXT010000349.1 GCA_016936495.1 Victivallales bacterium | reverse complement strand
GGGTGGAAGCCAGACGATTGAGTTGACGCCAGCCGGACATCTCCCGGTTTTCGTTTATCAGCAGGCATTCAATGCCTTTACCGTTTAATTCCTGTTCCAGAAAACTCAATAGCTGACGTAGAAACATAGCCTGTGGATGGCGCAGGTCTTCTTTGATGTAAACTGCCACCCGCTCCAGTTGCTGTTTGAGTTCATTGACCACCGTGCCGATCTTGGGTCTGCGGCTGATGAGCCCCTCTTTGACCAGCGTGGACATGGCGTGATGGATGTTGGCGGCTCCGGTCTGATACTTTTCCGCAAGCTCCTGAGTCGAGGGCAACAGGCTTCCCGGAGGAAGCGTACCGGTAAGTATGCGTTCCCGGAAATATTCCGCCACCGCGGTGCGTATACTGCCGCGAGCAGGAACTGTTTCGCTGTTAAGATCGGTACTCATCTGTAAAATCCGCCATTCAAGTGTTGCCGTGATGTTATATTAAGTATTATAAAACATTATTGTCAATATGTCAACATTAAAAAGTGAATAAAGTGAATAATGCAGTGAAATGAGCAAAAAATCAGAGGTGAATGGTTTGTCGGCGGGCACAAGTTTCATAAATGGCATGTGCCCGCCGACGGGAGAGAAAGACTTTTTACATTCCGGAGCGAGCCAGTAGCGCCTGAGTTGCCTCGTAATAATTTTTTACCTGCTCCTCGCTTAATGCCACATCAAAGAACAGTAGATCATCGACACGTACTGGCACCGGCCATCCGTTGAGGATGTCAATGGCATTAAGATTATCTTTTTCGTTGAGAATCCTGGAACCGTTCATAATCGACACCGCCTTGCCGTTAATGTAAACGGAAATATCTTTGCCGTTTGAAGTTATAGTGAAAAGACGCCACTTGCCCGCAGGATAATTTTCCCTGAACTTACGGTCTATTATCCGGCTTATGCCCTTGATGTCGGCGAAATCCCACATCTGAGTAACCAGTGCCGAATCTTTAAGTCCGCTCCATGGTTTGCCCCGGAAGAAAATATTGATGAAATTCCATTTGCGTGATTTGCCCGCGTTATGAAAGAACTGTCCGCTGGCGTTTTCAGGTATCGCCTCGTCAAACCTGAACCAGAATGACGCCGTGCGGTTGTTGTGCAATGACAAGTCTTTGGAAATAAATGATATGGCGTTAGTTCCCTGCGCGATATAGCTGCCGCCGGAAATACCCTTGCTGGTCTTATATTCGCCTTTCATCGTCGTACGGCTTATCTTCACTTTGGAGACATCCGTTTTGCCTTTTTCAGAAAATGAGTTGTAATAGATGATATGTTCGTTTAGTTCTTTGGGTAGTTTGAGGATTTCCGTTGCCTGCATTGTTGTGGCGGCTAGGATACCAGACAATCCAGCGAGCACGATTTGTTGTTTTATTTTTGTAATCATGATTTAAGGCTCCAGGGTTGATTTTTTCCAGTTCACCGTGTCGGGAAAGGGCGTGAGCGAAGAATTGAAGTTGTCTACAAGTTTGAAGTAGCCATGTTTATTGCTTTTTACTGACACCGCTGGTCTGATATACCTGAAACCGCTGTTCTGAACTACCAGTCTTGCCGCGGATTTATCATTGCCTTTAAGTACGGCAAGTGGTCCCTGAATTGCCGAGTTGTCAAAGACCACCGACATACCGGCGTTTATTTCGCACAATGGGGTCTGGGGCTGCGGATCCTGCTTGAACCAGAACCACTGAGCGTCGCAGAAGTTATTGAAGCGTACCATGGCGAAGCCGATATTGTCGTCACTGGTGAGCAGTTGCCAACGGTGTGGTTCTTTAAGATATTTCGAGCTGGATTCCAGACGCACGTTATTGAGCAGGAACAGTCCGTTATTGAATCCTGTTTGCCCTATGTGAAGAACATTGCAGTTGGTCAACTGGGCGGTGTTTACCAGCAGATTGCCACCACGGTGAAAGCGGAAGACGGTCTTTACGTTAAGTCCGAAAACAAAAGTAAAAGTATGATCCACTGACTGTTCATGCGTGGCGTAAAAGCCTGTTTCAAGGCTGCCGAAAAATATTGATTCAAGATGTAAATCGGAGTCATTAGTCTTCTGGGTCTCGCTGGATCCCATCTGCATTCCTACTTTGGCGTTGGAGAAGGAAAGATTGGAGAATCTGTGCACCATGTTTCCTCCTCCTTTGCTGGTGGTGGTGAGGAAAAGAATGCCCGCTTTACCGGGGCGTCCGTAGAATGCCAGATTTTCGTAATTGTTGCCGAAGCAATTATGGCTATGGAAGAGGGTTCCGTTTTCTTCGCCATGCCATTCAAGTACCGATTGAGTTGTAGTGGCGTTAGTCCATCCGGCTTTATAGCCCATGGCGCCTTCGCCTCTGATGGTCAGACCGAAAACCTGATGAAGTTTGAGGGTTTCTTTTATGGCATAACGCCCGGCGGGGATGAGCAGTACGCCTCCGCTGTTTCTTTGTGATGCGGCGTTTATGGCTTTCTGTACCGCTTCAGTGTCATCGGTGCGCCCGTCGCCTTTGGCGCCGAAGTCCATGACATTGACGGTTTTTGCCATGAGACTGAACCCTGCGATGAGGACAGCGGTCATGCCGATGATTTTTCTGAAAATAAACATTTGTTCTCCTATTGTTTTGTTGACT
>JAFGXT010000348.1 GCA_016936495.1 Victivallales bacterium | reverse complement strand
GCTCGCGCCGCCTTGTCAAAACGGTTTATATGACGAAAAAACACCACATTGTCATCCGTCTCAAACGGAATATGATGAGGTATCTCATACGTAAGCGCATTTAAAGTTTCAGTATGCGAAAGCTTGGGCATTTCCAACTCAAAACAAAGGGAATTGGCAATGAATCCGCCCAGTATAAGCGGGTCGTTGGGAGAGCCACCCAGCTCCGCATGGACCTTTGCCATACGTTCGGCAAAGGTAGCGGAGCCAGCCTCGGACGAACAGGCGCGCAGGATGGTCAGAGCCGCTTTGTCCCGCTTTTCCAGCAGTAAAGCATGAATATTATAATCCCTGTCCCAGGCGATTGCCCTGCATCTTTTACTCACAACTTGGCAAACTCCTTCACTATGTCAACAGAAAAACCTCGGTGCAAGGCTCCGTGGCTTTTACATCTGCAAGCGTTGATTTTCCTCTTCGGTTTACTCTTGTCAGCCTTTCTTCCAAACTTTTTTCCAACTGTTCAGGTGTGGATAACTGAGAATTATACACGGAGCGAAACGCCCGGATGAACGCCGATATTTCAATACGCTTATTCTTCTCAGAGCGGTTTATTCCGGCAACCCGGGTCAGTGCAGATTTAATCGCCGAAGCGTCATCATTCCGGCACAAATAAGCCAGCACACAGAAATACATGTAGCTGTCTTTGATTACTGCATGCTTCTCATGGTTTTTTATAAACTTCTGCATCTCAGCTACATAATTGACATTGTTAATCTGAACTATAGTTTCCGCCGCTTTCAGTTGCAAAGCCAAACGGGAAGGATTTTTATCCTTGAGTAATTCGCTGATAAGCGCTTTGTGATTGTTCTTGTCAGAAACGCACAACAGTGGAACCAGTTCCAAGGTCAAGACGGAATTTCTCTTATAGTGCTTCAACGCCTTGGTGACGAATTCCGGATCATTGACCATCAGCGCGGAATTCCATAACGCCACTTCTCGCAGCTCTGGAGATTCCATCCACTTCAGCATCAAATTCTTGAAAAACTTTCTGTCTTTCGTTACGTAAATCTCTCCGGCGGCGGACGCAAGCCTTTTGCTTTTCAGCGATTCAACAAAAATCGGGCTGTCAGGCATGAAGTTATTTTTTGCCATTTCCAACATGATTTTTTGTTTCAGAAAATCGGAGCTGTTTTTGTTAAAATAAATCATCGTCCAATATGCGGCGTCGCTGCGCGAAATAACTTTGTCAAATTCTCCGCCCTTGCTTAAATAGTCAAATATCGCCAGACGTAAAGAATCGTTATCGGTTTCCAACAACGATTTTCTGAGCGCGGTCGCCTCGTCATCCGGTTTCATTTTGCGGAATTTATCCAGCGTGGCAAGAATTGTTTTGAGCTCCACATCATTGAACTTGACCGGGCGGTACATGCTTCCACAAACAAGCCATTTGCCTTTTCCCTCACTCACCGGAACCAGATATTTGCCCGCACCACGAGTGTTGATAACCAACCATCCCGGAACCTCTGTATCCGCGGGAATTTCACCGCCATCGGCCAGGCCGGTAAATTTTATTTGCTGCCCGAAATTTGAAGACACCAATATCGCTAGGCGCGCAGGCTCGCGAATGGCATAAAGAAAAGTCCTTTTTTGCGCGGGAGAATTCAGTTCAGAAGACGCCGCATGGCAGAAAAAGTTGCCTCCAAATACGCAGACCAATAGAATAATAGCCTCAAAGATACCCGGCAATACGCGCTTTATACCCATTGTCCGCCCGTAAATCATTGTCCGACACCCGAATCCAATCTGATAATGTCCAGCTTGCGCCTCTTGGGACTGCGCTTCAGCATCAGTAAAAATACGATAAATGAAGCCGGAATCGCCGCTATATTACCAACCAGTTTTGCGTGTTTTGCAAGCTCAAAAGAATTTTGTCCAAGCTGTTGACCAACCCAGAATACTCCCAGCATTATTATCACCCCGAATCCGAACGCGAATATGCAAAAACGCAGAAAAAAACTAATTCCGGTCATCAGTATCGCCGAATTTCCGACCGACTCACTCTGCAAATATTTTTCGCGAGCTTTTGCCGGAACCAGAACAGATGTTTTGCGGATTTTTTTCCGACCCAGAATAAATTTAAACACCAGCAAAATCACTAACAATTTAATCACCAGACCGATAGAATAACTGAAGTAAAATAGAAAACGGTTATCCTGAAATAAACCGCTCAGAATATTTATCAAATACCCACTGAGTATTAATGCTGGAATTATAATGACCGCATAACGCCAGAAAAAACTCCACCAGCAATAAACCACCTCTGAAAAAGGTATTTTCTTGTCCATGAACTGCTTACTCCCCTGATTATTAACGAATCAGACTCCAAATCTGATTTCAAAAAGTTTCATTAATATGTCATGTACAAAAATTAAATCAAATTTATTGCTGAATAATTCTAAAAATTTGCCGCCTTCAAGCTCAAGACTAATCTTATATTAACAATTGATAGTAAATTAGTATACTATTAAAAAATCTTTTTTCCATAAAAAGCAGCTTGACATATCCTTAAGATACAAGTAATTGTACTATACTTATTTTGGAGGAGTTCTACACTTTTTGTGCATTTCTATCTGAAGTAATCACTAATTTATTTGAAACAATCACAATTTTTTTGTATACTTTTTTCAATGGAGGAAAAGGAATGGGGGCGTGGCATCGTCAGAATTTTCGTTGTTTTTTGAGTGTAATAATATTAAGTTTTATATTTATATGTACGACGTTCGGTGCAGTTCCGGTACCGGAAAAGCTTCAGGCGCTTCAGGCTACCTATCAAAAGATTACCATTAAATGGGAAACTGGCGATGGCGATGAGACTGTAAGCTCATACAAAATCTTTCGGGACAACGTCCAAATCGGCACTTCCACCGATGCCCAATACACCGATACCGGACTGAATCCCGGCACGGTATATGTATACAAAGTAGTGGCGGTATCCGTCGGTGGCAACGAATCAGATAATTCCGACACTTGCAGCATAAAGACCATAGCATCAGTGCCTTTTGATGGTAGCGCATCGGTCGAAAACGTGGTCGACAGCATGAATCCCGGAGCGTCCACCAATAATACGGCAACCATGCTTCTGGGCGCTGTTCAAAGCGGATTTGAGGCGTTGTTCAATACCAGCATAACTTACACTGTCATCGACGGGGATCTGCTTTCCAATTTCATCACAGAAGAACTCAATGTCATCAATGGCGCCGCCGAGGATATGACCGCCGCCGAGCGGCTGGCGGCGCAGCAGGAACTGGATCTCTTTATGAGCGAAAATTATGGTGGTAATTCCTTTGAGCACGTGTATATCAACTCAAAACTTACTGAACTGGCGGAAAAACATTATTTCAACGGACGCAAAATCGCCGCGAATGAGCTCTATGAACTATCATTGAAATATCTCTCAGATCGGGAAAACATAGTCTCTAATTCTTTGCACCGCATGGCATATTTCAAGGTTGCCGAGCTGACTGCGGACAGTACCGTCGCGGAAACCGCGTCCGCCGTCGCCGCCTATAAAAACACCGCTTTGCGTTTCTTTGAGTTCTTCCCCGGAGCCATAAACAGTAATGCGGAAAATATCTACTATCGCGTTATGCAGGAGCACTTTAAGCGGTTCTCGGTTCTACTGACCTATGACAACTATCAGACCCAGTCATATCAGGACGCGGCGGCTATGGCTACCGCTTTGCTTGAGCTCAACAACAGTACTTTAAATCAGGATCGTGTCGCCCGCGTTACCGCCTGGGAACTCGTTCCGCTTACCATGAATTTTTCCGATTCCAACGGTAATCCGGCCAGT
>JAFGXT010000347.1 GCA_016936495.1 Victivallales bacterium | reverse complement strand
TTTCTTGATATTTTCCACGGATCATGTATATTTACTCAAGCGGCACAGAAGCTTTTGAAATCGTATAAAAAAAGCATAAATCAAGTGCTTTCAAGAGGTGCCGTTCGGTACCGTTTTGAGACTTCAAAGTACCCCAAAGTACCGTTTTAGACAACTTTTTATTTAAGCGCCGAAACGGCTAAATCAGACATTTTTGAGCTTGAAAAGTTGAAATTACAGCTTTTTTGAGGTAAAGAAAAGAGCAGGAGGGATTCCTGCCCCCGATATCGATACCCTACGTCCCCATCTCTGGCAAAACGTCCAATAAACTCCTCCATGGGTCTGGCTGGACGCTTACTTTTCTGCAGTATTGTTTTCCCACAAAATCTCCGTATTCTTTATGATCTTAAACTTATTTTGCAACAACCTGTGAATCTGAATTTTTCAAAACATTACTAACTGATCCCCACAGTTTTGTAGCAATTACATACGGAGTTTGAGTTCCAGAAACATCCACGATTTTGGCATTGTAGTCATCCGCTATTTTGGAAATCAATGGCATTTGAGATGACTGGTAGCTAAGACAGAATATTTTTGCAGAAGGATAATACTGGCGAAGATTTGCAAGTAATTTTTCATACGGTTTTCCAAAAGAATCTTGGTCTACGATCCCTTTGTATTTTTCTCCGACACTGACAATTATAATATCAGCCACATCCGGAATAGGATAACGCATTCCTCGCAGTTGCTCTGGAGAGAGCAATGAAGTAAATTCCAGTGCGGGTTTTGAATGGATATAGCGGTGCAACTGTCGGTAGAATGTTTTCACAAATTCTAAGCTCGGGTTAATTCGACTACCAGCTTTTAATGAATTATCAGCAACGACAAAGACCTTCCTGATTGATTTAGAGGAAAACGGTTTCTGCCGTTCTAAATTAAGAGACATTACTTTCAGGACTTCCTCTCCACGCTTGGATAAGCCGTTTTTTATAGCAACGCTTTTGGGAGGATGTTTAATGGTCGCATATTGCTGATAGCGGATTCCTTTTTTAGTCATTCCCTCGTTGACTACACTCTGAAAGAGTTCTTTCTTACCATTTTTTACACGATAAACATCGGCAAGTTCATTGCAGTCAATATTCCATATTTCTGCTTCTTTCATTCCATGCATATTCCAATCCCAGCCGAATTTCTCAAAGACATCTATGACTTCCCGAAGATATTTATCTGCATTAGGCGCATAACGAGCCACGCCGAATTCTCCCACATGAAGACGTACTCCATATCTTTTCTGAAACTCCCGAGCCTGATATAGTTCAGCAATAATACGCTTCTTATTCCAAAGGCCTCCGGCTCCATCATTAAATTCTCCCGGCCATGAGCGGACTTCATCTCCGTAATAGCCTTGATGGGTATAGAGGAATGGCTGCCACATATGGAGAGTATAAATAATGTTATCGGAAGGGTCCTTGATCGGAGGGAAATTGCTGAAGCCATACCAAAGTTGTCCGGGACCGGAAGCTACCAGTATTGGATGAGCTTTGTCAATTTTGCGGATTTGATTGGTCAACTTCTGCGCCCATTCCGGCCAAATTTTTGGACCTTGTGGAAAATCGGCCCAGTTCAGAGGTTCATTAAATAGTTCCAACCAGATATCCTGTTTCGGATATTTAGCGGTTATAGCTGCAATTCGTTTCCAGGCATTTTCCAAATCCTGGTAGTTGCTTTTCTGCTTCCACCACCAGTCACTATAGAAATTCCTTTCTTCTGTTTCGTTCTTGAATTTTTTCTTTGGAGGTGTGGGACCATCAGTAGGAGGCAAGTGTAAATCGACAATTACCGCCAGATCCAATTTACGACAATTATCCAATAATTCTGGTAGTGTTTTCAATAGGAGTTCCATAGCCTCGGCACTGGTTCCGACCTTATAGGCCCATTTTTTCCAACCGGGACACATCATATAACGCACCTGGTTGGCATGCCATTTGTCCTTAATTTCTTTCAACGAATCATAATCGTACACACAAACAGTGAATCCACGATATCTAGGCTTTTGTGCCTGAGCAAATACGGATATGCCAATAATAGCCGACAAAAAGAAAAGACATGTTAAAGAAATAATTTTTCGCATTGTAAAATCCTTATGTTATTGAGATTAAAATGATATTATATATAGTATTAAGTTGATTTTACCTTCCACGCCAGTTGGTATAATCCGAAGGCGGGGTCATTGGTGTTACATGACCGTCATGAAAAAGAAAGTTTTTGCTAAAAGAGTGTCCACGATACATAAAAATAGACTTATCCATAATAAAGGCTCCGTTTGCCCATGTGTAATATCCTGTCATACTTGCATACCAACATGAAACACTTGGCTGCAAGCATTCATTAAGATTGAATGTCAGGGTAGGTTTCTTTAACATACTTACTTTTAAAGGATTATTGAAACTCAAATGTACATCCGTACCTGTGTTGTTATAATCTGCAACCACAGCAGTATTCATTCCATAAGAAGTGATAGTTTCATCTCCAAGATGGCTTGAACATCGTAAGTGCTTCGTATTGTTTCCAATGTAAGCAATAATTCCTAAGTCGTATCTCTGCCAGTTATAACCACACGCATTATATGCATCGTAATCATTCTGGTATAAGGCAAATCCACTTCCTAATGTTTTAAGAGTATTTACGCATGTTATTCCTTTTGCTCTATTTCGGGCAGAACTTAGTGCAGGCAATAGAATCGAAGCAAGGATAGCTATGATTGCGATTGTAACCAGGAGTTCTATTAATGTGAATTTTCTGTACATGGTCTTTTCCTTCTGTTAATGTTTAATAAGTACATCTTATTTAGTTGAATTGATTATACATTCAACTCCAAAGAATGAAAATGGATGATATTGCAAATTCTGTGTAGTTTTAGATAAGAAATATGACTAGATTAATAGTTTTACCAAGTCTGTCCGCGCCGAAATTTTGCCGGGCTGGTATAGCGAAATTTACGAAAAACGCGAGTGAAATAGTAACGATCACAGAACCCGGTATGTTCTGCGATTTCGTCAATGCTCATTTTTGAGTGCAATAACAATGAGGCTGCTAGTGCTACTGTGCGCAAGTCCCTGACCCCCTTTATGCCTTCAGGGCTTTGCCTTGATATGTCCATTTGAATGGCTTGCTCATGG
>JAFGXT010000346.1 GCA_016936495.1 Victivallales bacterium | reverse complement strand
CCATGAGCAAGCCATTCAAATGGACATATCAAGGCAAAGCCCTGAAGGCATAAAGGGGGTCAGGGACTTGCGCACAGTAGCACTAGTATTATGCATGGAATCACCCGGGATTATAGCCCTAGGGGCAAAAATGAGGGTAAAATTGGCAGCTCGATTGAACTTACTGCTGTAAACGTAAAAAAATCAAAAACAATGACTTATGTGTCCATATTGTACCCAGTTAAGAATGGGACAAAGTTTCCGCACATTATCGGTTGTAAAGAGGGAAAATTTCCCGTTGGCGACGATACTTTGTCCTTGCAAAACGGGATACTGTCTTTGACTCGCTCGGGTCAAATAGAAAAATTTCAGCTATGGTAATGGTGTCAAATGAAAACTTTCATAGGAGAGATTTTTTATCTGCGGCTATGAGGATACCACGAAAAATATCCCTCCCGGATGAATGCCCGGTATTTAATAACGCAAAGAAGGCGGAATAATCGAGTTTGGTGTTGATGAAAAACAGAGATGAGATCACACGGATTAGCGGCAGGGAAAAGCGTCCTTGAGCGGCACAGCGCAGATATTTTCGGCTGACGTCAGTCGTTCGGCTAGCCGACAAGCGATAGATCATAGCTGGCAATTCAGGTAATGGAACGCTTACTCCGGCGGCGGTCCAAAACGCCCGAACAGCCAACAATCCCAACAATCCATCATCGGCAGAAGGCGTCAAGCCTTGACCCAGGCCGATCAACTCCAGCAACAGTTTTTCTGTTTTGCCGGAATCGCTGGTGTTAATAACAAGGATCAGCTTATGGAAACGTTTTTCGACCGGCTCCGGCAGGCGGTGTTCATCCAGGAATTGCTGCTCGACCATAACCAGACGGCGTTTGCGTTCTTTCGGTGAAGCCAGTCGTAAGCCCGCCGGAAAGGTGTTTTCATGGTTGACGCATGAAAGGTCAATGGCGAGATTTTTTGCAGGAAAAACAAGTCGGCGCGCCTCTAGCCTGACTGGTTCACCATAACGGAGGTGCAATGTGGAAAAGTCCTCTGGACGCAGGACGATGCTGTCAGGAATGCCAGCTTCGCGATCAATAACCAGCGTCACCATAACATCCCCGACAACCACATTTACCGCATGGGTAAAAACGGAATGAACATATCCGGCAAGCTCCGGCATTGCCGTAAATTCCGGTAACAGATAAGTTCTGAGAGCTTTCATTGTATTGCTTTTAATACTTTGCGGGTCTGACTTGCCACCATTAATTCCTCGTTGGTCTCAAGCACCCAAACCTGTATAAGGCTGTCATCTCTACTGATTTTTCCGTAATTTTTATCCAAGTCCAGTTTTATTCCAAGATAAGCTAAATGCATGCAAATCTTCTCTCGCAGCGATTTGCAATTTTGCCCGATTCCTCCAGTAAAAACCAAGGCGTCAACACCTTGCATATAAGCGCTGAACATACCGATATAGCCAATGCAATTATCAGCAAATGCATTGATTGCCAGTGCGGCCTGCTTGTTGCCCTTGCCTGCCGCCGTAATCACATCGCGCAGGTCGTTGTTTACCCCGCTCAAGCCAAGAAAGCCGCTTTGCGTAGACAACTCCTCCAGTACGACGTCAATTGAACCGTATGCTTCTATCAGACGCGGCAAACAGAAAACGTCAAAATCGCCGACACGGTTGTTCTGGAACAAACCCGATTGCGGCGTCGCGCCCATGCTGACCGCCACACTTTTACCATCGACAATGGCACATATCGACGACGATCCGCCCAAGTGCAAAGAAATAATTTTCCGTGTTTCCGGAGCCAGTTCACGCATTTTTGCGGCAATATAACTATGACTGGACCCATGAAAACCATAACGCCGGATGCCGTACTTTTCCATCCAATCAAACGGCACGCCGTAAACTGTCCGTTCAGGCGGAATATCGGCATGAAAAGAAGTCTCAAAACACGCCACCTGGCGCAGTCGCGGAAATTTCTCACGCAAGCGACGCATCAGTTTAACGTACATCGGATTATGCGCCGGAGCAAAAGCGGCATATTCTTCCAACGTGGCAAGTACGTAATCGTCAACCGCTACCGCGCCACGCAACGAACCACCATGAACGGTTTTAAAACCAATACCATCAAGCTCGTTCAACGAAACAACAACTCCGGCTGTTTTCAATAATTCCAGCGTTAATGCGAACGCCGCTTCGTGATCATCACAGACCGCAGTTCCATTTTTACGCACATCACCGACAGTAAAACTCCAGCCCGATTCAACCGCGCCGATACGTTCCACCACCCCGCTTGCCACCGGCTCTTCTCCTGTATTAAAATCAAAAAGTTTGAATTTAAAACTGGTCGTGCCCAGATTAAGTATTATGATTTTTTCGACCATGAATTTGCTAATCCCGATATTTTACGGCAAAGGCCTTTAGCGCTTTTTCAAAACACATCATCGGAACCCGTGCACTGCCCGCGCCAATGAGACCGCCTTCGTGATTGAACATACCACCATGGATCTCCGGAGAAATCCCTGTTTTCAACACTTTACGGATATCGACGCCTGACGGCAGAAAATCAAAGTCAAGGTTCGGAATCGGATAATTATGATTTGAGGATATACATATTTCCTGCATCTCACGAGTCAGAGCAATGGCGTCTTTAAGTTTCAAACCGCGCAGGTTGCAGACGATAGGGCTGGCGGCGGCGGCAAGTCCGCCTAGTCCGGCGCATTCGACCACACAACTGTCGCCGATCCAAGGCAACTGATCTTTTTCACTGTATTGTGATGAAGTATAACGCCCCTTCATCATCATGGCGGGAGCGGTGAACCATTCATCGCCCATTCCGGCAATTTTAATACCATATTCTACACCGTTGCCACCAAACGCCACGGTCATAGTCGAATACGGTGTCCCCTTAGCCGACAGCAATGCCGACATGCTCGCGCCCTGTCCATAGCAGTGAAAGAAACGCGGTGTCTGAACTATATAATCCATAACTTTCAGCAAGGTTACCTTGTCGATATTCATGTGTAACAAGTCAGGGATGATCTGTTTGATAAACAGTAGATCAGCCGCGGTCTGGCGGGTATGATTTTCATCTCCCATCTGCATGCCTTCGGCAAGAATGGGCTTGAGCGGCAGACCGCCGCGCTGATGAATCAACTCACGCATGACCGGGAATAATTCATTTTTCATGTAGCGCAAATTGGCGGCGATTTCCTCAGTATAAAGTCCCCAGCCGCAAAGTCCGCCCTGAAAGGGACCTTCCGCTGGAAAAGTTGCTGCGCGAATGCCAGTCTTTTTGTTTTCTACCACCATCATCGCCACCGACGACGTAATAATGCCGGTTCCGGCGCCTACGGTGTTATGATCGAGGGCGCTGCTGATTTTTATTTCACCGTTCTCTAATTTCGCCACGGCTTCGGCTTCGTTTTTTGCCAGACCTTCGAACAACGCGCCGCTGACCATGCCACGTTTATGTAACGGTACCATATCGGCATATTCAATTGGCGGGCCTGAGTGGAGGATCATATTCGGTTCAAGTCCTTCTATCACTTCCCCGGCTGGAAGGATATCAACCCAGACCGGATTAGCGTCGATCAATTCGTTTACGGCCTGGTCATTAGCGGCGGCTATTTTTTCTTTGAGGTTCATGACGAAAATCCTTTTTTTAGAGTAATGAATCAAGTAAATCTTCCATATCTTTGTCAAGCTTAATCGGCGGACGCCAATTTATCTGTGCCACTTTCACTCCCTGTTTTTGCAGTGATTCAGCGAAGGTCTGCAAACCGATATTTACGACTTTGAGCGTTTTAGTTTTACAACATTTATTTTTCATAATAACTTATCTCCGTTGATCAAGGGCATGCGCCAATGCGCTTGCCAGCAAGGTACTTTGATGATTGCTGCCGGTAAGAATAACTCCGGCGTCGATAAGCGCCTGTCCGCATTTTGTGATATCCTGCGGGTCATTGGCGGAACCGCAAATTGAAGCGATGACGGTCAATGCTCCTTTTCGAGCCTTGATGGCTTCGGCACAAGCTTGAGCAAAAGGCAAAACCGGATCTTCATGCACACCGGGGGCAGTAATGAAATCCAATAGAATAACCGCTGTTTCGGGGTCGGCGGCTTCCTGGCGGAAACGTTTTAACCGTAATTCCGGGTCGAACACCGGATGCGGTGCGTCAAGGGTGAATTCTTCTGAGCCCAAGTCGATCAGAGCGTGTCCTTTACTGTGCAGATGGTCTTCAAGCTGAATTGCATAAGAGGTGTTCAAATTACAATATAATTCCATGCCGGGATTGTGTTTATTAAGGTAAATCAAAGACTCTTCCGCAAAGGTACCGCCACAGTAGACGCCACGCAAATACTTTTGATTCTCATTGTATTTTTCCAATTCTTTATTTACGATTGCCTCGACCCGGGTGCGATCAAGACAAAAATTACTGTTTGATATTCCGCAGAGTTCCAAAGCCTTCAACGCGGCGGCTTCCAAACTGAATGCCGGATGTACTTCATGCTTGGCAAACAACGATTCATCACCACCGAGAAATATTGCCACAACGGGCTTACTTATTTTGTCAGCTTCAGTCAGAACCTTATCCATCACATTGCGATCAGCAAGCTTAGATACCAATACGATTACTTCCGTTGCTGAATCTTCCACCAGGCGTTTCATTCCTTTTATCATGGAAAGTCCGCCGATTTGCGGATACAGATCGCGTCCTCCAGTGCCGATCAAGGCGGAAATTCCCGAGCCGGCTTTTTCGACAATACAGGCAACTTCCTGAGCCCCGCTACCGGAGGCCCCGACAATTCCAATCGGTCCACCGTTCACAATGCTCATCGTCGCCAACGCCACGCCGTCGAACATACCCACACCGCAATCCGGTCCCATTACCAGCACGTCATTGGCTTCGCCGAGCTGTTTCAGATGCAATTCTTCTTCCAGCGAAACGTTGTCGCTGAAGATAAATACGTCCATGCCTTTGTTGATCGCTTTTTCGGCTTCCGCCGCCGCAAACTCGCCCGGCAATGATATCTGGCAAAGATTCCAGCCATCGGCAATGTCCACTTCATCAAGAGAATTGAAGCTTTCATCATCCGCACCGTGTTTTCGTTCAAGGCAATTCATTACGTTTTCCTGTGCGGCTTTCAGCGCGGTTTCGTCTTCTGCTTCAATTGCCACGATCAGATCATTCAGTCCGGTTGTCGCAGGTATTTTAAAACCCAGTTCGCGCATCGCTTTCAGATTCACCGGAGTCCCCATCTGCACTTCCGCCAACAATACTCCAGCGCTTTTTTTTACGCTGTCTCCAACACCCATCAGTGTTACTGAATCAGCATAACGGTTTTCATGTACAACTACAGCCTTAAAAGACATTTTCAGTCCTCCGCTTGGTTTTGATTGTTGATTTAAATCACTTGTGATATATATTAACATCAGGACGTTATTTTGTCAAGGAGAAATCGAAAATGTTATTATTTGAAGAGATAGTACCGGGGGTAAAACGGTTAAAGTCGCCGTTTAGCGATTCATGGAGCGGGATTGTTTTAATCAAGGGCACGGAAAATATTCTTATCGACAGCGGCGCGAGCGCGCAGGTAGTGGACGATTTCCTGATTCCAGCGCTCAAAGCGGAGGGGCTGAAGCCGGACGATATACACTGGTTGCTGAACACCCATTGCCACGGGGATCACATTGGCGGACACTATCGCTTCCGCCAGCGGTCAAAAGCGAAGATAGCCGCCTGGCGCGGCTCATTAGATAAAATGCGAGACCCATTAAAATACAGCAAACTCATCCGGGCAAGATTCCCTGAATTCAGTCCGCCGCCTCCACCAGTACTAAATGGAGTCGAACCGGATATTCTGCTAAATGACAACGAAGTCGTCGCTGAACGCTTGCGTTTACTGCACACCCCAGGACATGATAATGATACCGTCTGCTGGCTTGATGAAGCAACGAAAACTTTAATCAGCGGCGACACGCTACAGGCTAATGGGACAGTATTACAGGGAATCGGTTTTTATCAGGATCTCACGGCTTATCGTTCTTCACTTCAGCGCTTACTGGCAATGCAGATGGACAATCTCATCACCGGTCATGATTATATCCCATGCGGTTCAGTCGCCATAGGCAGAGAAAAAGTAAAGACATATTTAGAGAAATGTCTTTACTTGACTGAACTTTATGATAAATTTACAGCTGAAATCATGGCTCATGGCGAGCGGGAGCCGACAAAAATCGCCCGGCGCCTGATTAAACAAGCGGGCGGCACGGAGCCGGAATATCTTTTTCTGGCACTTTATACTGTAAGTGAACACATAAAAGCAGGGATTAATGCGCAATAACGTTCAGGTAGTCGACGCGGTTCGCAAAGGGAAAAATAGTTTTTCCAAGAAAGACATTCAACGGGAGACCGGAATGGCGTGGGGAACCATGTGCAAAGTGGTAAACTCCCTGCTCGCGGATGGCTTTATCTTTGCCCGCAAGGAAGAGCCGGTGGGACGCGGGCGCCCGATGATCCCGCTATGCGTTAATCCTGAAACGGCATTTTTTATCGGCTTGGATATCGGTGCGAGTCAGTCAAAAGCGGTAATCTGCGATCTGGCGTTTAATGTCGTTTATCGAGGAGTGGCTTCTACACCAAAATACAAGGAAGAAGAATCTTTTTTCTCCTGGCTGTTTGGTTTTTATGATGATGTATTGAACGAAAGCCGCATTCCGCACAATAAACTTTCCGGTATAGGATTGGCGGTTTCCGGCAACGTGGATACGGAAAACGGCGTCATCGTTTCCGGCGGTAATTTCGGCATCAAATGGGGAACGAATCTGCCTGCGGCAGAAAGACTTGGCGCACATTCAGGCGTTGCCGTGTTTGCCGTATCCACAAATTCAGCAGCAGCATGGGGTGAATATAATTTTGGCATCGGCAATGGCTGCGGCAATCTGGTAACCATCGGGCTGGGGGTAGGAATCGGCTCCGGAGTAGTGTCCAATCACCACTTGCTCATCAGCCAGCCGGGACGCCCGGTAGGCTACATTGGACATATGCTGATTCCCGGCAACAACCATATTTGCACTTGCGGTTTTCGCGGATGCCTGGAGTCTTATTCAGGAGGCGATTACCTCGCGGCGGTGGCAAAAGAACAACTGCCAAACAACCCTGAACTACATAGCGCCCATACACTTGACCAAGCCGCCGCCAATGGTTATCCGGCAGCAATACATATCATATCCACCGCCGCCTCGTACAATGCGGTCGGCATTGCAAGCATGATTCAGCTTTATTCCCCCAAAGTACTCATCTTCTCCGGCGGACAATGTCATAAGGATGGCTTTCTATTTAATCGTACCATTGACGCCATCAATGAAATTCTGCCTGTGGAACGACGGCAACGCGTTGATTTCCACGTTTCCAACCTGGGCAAATATCAGTCCGCATTGGGCGCGGCACGACTGGCTTACGAAAAATTCTTTTGATTTTCATTTGTACCGTTGACAATTGCGGTATCGTCTATTATATTTAAATCATAACTGATATAAATATACTTCATGGAGTTATAAATGAATAAGAATGTATTGATCACGGGAGCCTCGCACGGCATAGGAGCGGCGGCGGCGCTGGCATTCGCCCAAACAGGTTATAATGTTGGCGTTAATTATTTCAAAGATGGAGACGGCGCGGAATCAACGGCAGTAAAAATCCGCGAAATCGGAATGAAGGCGGAAACTTATCGCGCCGACGTCAGCAATTGCGCCGAATGCGAAGCGATGCTAGAAAAGTTCATTGCGGATTTTGGCGCGGTGGACATCCTGATCAACAATGCCGGAGGTGCGTTGAAGATGCCCGAAGGCGGGTTTGCGGAAATGCCGATGGATTACTGGGACTCACAGATCAATCTCAATTTGAGTTCCGCTGCGTATTGCTCGCGCATTGCCGTACGTGATATGCTTGAGAAAAAGACGCCTGGGCGGATCATTAACATCAGTTCGGTTCACAGCATAGTTACTTACGTAAAGCGCAAAACTCTGCCATATTGCGCCGCTAAGGCAGGGCTTAATATGTTCACAAAATCACTGGCGGCGGAAGTAGCAAAACACGGCATCAACGTCAATTGCATCGCGCCGGGATTTATCATGACCAAGCTCTCGTACCGCTATACCGAGGCGCAAATGGATGCATTCAAGCGCAAGATTCCGGTAGGGCGGCTCGGGGGCGTCGAAGACATTACTCCAATGATGCTTTTTCTTGCCGATGTGGAAAAGACCCGCTTCATCACTGGACAGACCTTTGTGGTGGATGGCGGACAATCCATTGACGGCGTATTAGATATAATGCTCAACGAAGAATAAATCAAGGAGAATTGAAGCATGTGCAATATATTGGATTCTTGTCGCAGTAACTGGAAATATGGCATCGCAAAAGAATGCCGTCGCGGTCTGGTGCGCGGCATGGGCTATACCGAAGAGGAGTTTAACCGTCCACTGATCGCGGTAGTCAATTCCTGGAACGAATATAATCCCGGCCATGTTCATCTGAAAAACCTGAGTGAACGTGTCAAGCAAGGTATCCGCGAGGCGGGAGGACTGCCCTTTGAAGTTATGACCACGGCTATATGTGACGGTATGGTGCTGGGTAATGAAAAATACATTGAACTGCCCAGCCGTAACTCCATAGCCGACGAAGTGGAATTAATTGTGGAAAGCAATATGTTCGACGCCATGGTGATGCTTTCCACCTGCGACTCAATCGTGCCAGGTCATCTAATGGCGGCGGCGCGCTTGAACATCCCTACTATCATGGTTACCGGCGGCTATATGCCCATGCCATTTATCGACGGCAAAAGCGCTAACTATATTGAACTCACTGATAACGTTGGCAAAACCATGCAGGGGGATTACGATAAAGCCAAAGCTGAGCGGGAAGTCTCACGCATGTACACCCCCTGCGGCGCCTGCGGGGTGATGACCACCGCTAACAGTATGTGTCTGGTGGCGGAAGCTCTGGGCTTGTCCCTGCCGGGCAACGCGGTAATGGCGGCCACCAGTTCTGAGCTGCTGCAATGCGCATACCGCGCCGGACGGCAGATAATGACCTTGCTGGGAAAAAACATCCGGGCGCGCGACCTCATTACCGAAGCGGGAGTGGGAAATGCCATTGCCGTCACTATGGCAATGGCAGGTTCTACCAATCTGCTCATGCATATACCCGCGATTGCCACCGAAGCCGGGCTTGTCGGCGACTGGTGGCGGAAGTTTGACGCCGCCTCCCGGGAAATTCCGCAAATTGTCGGTGCGTCTCCGAGCGGTTCATGGCATTTGCAGGATGTGGACCGCGCCGGAGGCTCGCAAGCATTGTTCAAAGAACTGATGCCAAAACTTCATGGCGAATGCCTGACTGTTACCGGCGCTACTTTGGCTGAAAATTACGCCGATGCGGAAAACTATGATCCTGAAGTCATTTGTCCGTTAAGCAAACCGGTATCATCGAGCGGTGCGCTTTATGTGCTTTATGGCAACCTCGCGCCGGAAGGCGGCATCATCAAAGCTGGCGCTGTGGATATGAAAATGCGCAAGTTTTCAGGTCCGGCAAAGGTTTTTGACGAACTTGAAGACGCCATGAAAGCACTTTCAAATAATGAGATAAAAGCCGGAGACGTGGCAGTCGTCCGCTATTTGGGACCAAAAGCGCGATTCGGCACCACCGCTTATGCGTTTCAGAAGGAACTCAAGGGACGAGGGCTGGATCATGACGTCGCGATTGTTACTGACGGACGTTTTTCCGGCGGTTCAAGCGGTCTTAGCATCGGCTATGTTTCTCCGGAAGCAGGACTGGGTGGACCTTTGGCACTGGTAAAAAACGGGGACGTCATCAATATTGATCTTGATGAACGCAAGCTGGATCTATGCGTAAGCGACGAGGAATTGTCCGAGCGCAAAAAACAATGGAATTGGATATTTCCGAAAGAAAAATATCCACCATTCCTGCGACTATTCTCCAAATGCGTCGGCTCACTCGCCAAGGGTGCGGTATGGGAATAGTTACGCATAATTGCGATATTCTTATTGTCGGGGGTGGTCTGGCGGGACTGTCGGCGGCGCTTGCCGCCGTCAAATCAGACAAACGCATTGTCATTGCCGACCTCGGCGGCGGAGCGTCGTCTGAAGTGATGGGTTTCTGCGCTCCGTTCGCGCCCGATGATTCGGCGGAAATCTTCGCTGCCGACACCCTCCGCGCCGGAGCTGGAGAAAATGATCCAGCCCTGGTCAACCGGCTCTGTGCTGATGCGGTAAAAATGGTGCGAAACCTGGAATCACTCGGCATTGAATTTGACCATAAGCAAGACGGTTCATACGACCTGCTGCATCCGGTGGGCTCATCGTTTCCGCGCGTTGTGCATCACCAGACTACCACCGGCAAAGTAGTCATGGGAAAATATCGAGAATTGTTGCAATCTTGCGCCAATTGCGAATTTCATCAGGTACGTATCGTTAAATTGTTTACAAATAATGGACAAATTGCCGGAGCATTGGGTTTTGAACACGGCGAACCGATTATTTATAACACCCCGGCGGTGATTTTAGCCACTGGCGGAGCGGCCGGACTCTACAGTTTTTCAAGCTGGACAAAAATTTTGCAAGGTTCAGGCTACGCTCTGGCGCTCGATGCCGGAGCAGAGCTTACCGGAATGAACAGAGTGCAATTTGAACCATGTGTGGCGGTGTATCCTGAAAAACTTTACAGCTTTCCGATCATAACCACGCTACTTTACGAAGGAGCGCGCTTGCTTGACCGTAACAACCAACCGGTAGTCATTGAGCCCTTACCCAAGCGGGAATTGGCATTGCGAATCGCGTCGGCTATCGCCGCCGGCAAGGGTTGTGAACATGGCGGAGTCTGGTTCGATTTCGCTCAGGTGGACGAGGCGACATTTCAGCGCAAATATCCGCAGTATTATCATAAGCTGCGGCCATTAGCGGAAGATTTTCATCAACTGCGAATCGAAGTCAAACCGGCGGCGCATACCACCTTGGGCGGCATAAAAATCACTCCAGACGGAGCAACCGGTGTTCCGGGTCTGTTTGCCGCCGGCGAAGCCGCGGGCGGTATCCATGGTCGCGACCGCATCGGCGGCAACGCCGGACTCGAAATCCTCGTCTTTGGTCATACCGCCGGACATACGGCAAGCTCATATCCGGCTTCGAGTGACGATATAAGTAAAGTTGCAACAAATTTTCTTGCCAGACTGAGATCAGGAACCGGCAACCGCGACACCTTTATTCTTCGGCTAGGGAAAATTCTGGACTGTTATTGCGGCACACTACGGACAGATAAAAGGCTTGCAGAGGGGCAATGGCAATTGAACGAACTCGCGGCTGGACTAGCAGACAATCCACCGCGAACATTGGAAGAGAATCTACTTTGTCGCCAATCAATTACCGTAGCTGAACAATTGATGAGGATACATTTATGATTAAAGAACAATTTTGCGATGGCGAGCACTTGGTTGAAGTAACCACTTCAATCTGGACGGCAAAAATCGTCGTCAGCAACAACGCCAACATGATCAGTTTGCGGCATGAGCCTACCGGCATGGATATTTTACGTACTCCGGAATCAATGACAGAATTACGTAAAACTCCGGAACGTTATGGAATTCCGTTATTGTTTCCTCCCGGTCGTATTGACGGCGGGAAATTCCGCTGGAATGGTCGCGATTACATTTTCCCACTAAATGAACCGGAAAACAATTGTAATCTGCACGGTTTGCTATGCGGCGCGTCCTGGAAACTGACCGAAACCATGGAAGATGAAACCGGCGTCAGGATAAAGATGACCTTGGATTTCAATCCTGACCATCCGTATTATGCCGGATTTCCTCACGAGTTCAAACTGGAATTGACTTATTATTTTACCGAAGACACTGTTCTGCAAAAAACTACGGTTTTTAACTGCGGGAAAGAAGATATGCCATTCGGAATTGGTTACCACACAGCGTTCCGACTGCCTTCTGAGCCATGCCGGATTATGGCAACCACCGCCGACCAGCGCTGGGAGATGTCCGATCCCCGCCGTCTGCCGACTGGTCGGCTTATTGCGCTGACTGACGACGAGCGCTTCAACGTACCCGACGGACGCGACGCCGGAATCGCCGCAGTCGGAATGCTTTGTCCGGCAATAACACAAAACGGGTTCCGTGATGCGGTTATCACTTCCTGCGCAAGAGGCACGGAAATTATTTACGAAGTTGACGAGGCGTTTTCATTATGGGCGTTATGGAACGACGGCGGCGGTAAAGGCTTTTTTTGCGTCGAGCCACTAACCTGGCTCAGCAACGCCCCGAACTTAAATCTGCCACCGGAAGCAACTGGATTGCAAATACTATCATCAGGACACATGTGGCATTGTCAATGTAAAATAATAGTACGATAAATTATTGAGCGCGATGTATTGAACCATTTTTCGCATTACATTATTACTATTGTAGTGGCTTTGGGCAAGACTTTTCATTATTGTTCAATTATGATGATTACAAACATAAATTATGAGGGAAAGAGATGAAATTAAAAAACGTAACACTGGAGTTAAGCTCTAAAGCCTTTAAGGATGATTCTGAATCCACGCAAAGAGAGGTGTGTCAAAAATTGTTCAGACAATGGCAACGCCTTACTGCCGTGGCAGATCAAATATCCGTAATGCTCTGGATTGCGGACGGGACGGAGATCCTTGAGTATACCGGAAAACTTGCTGATTCATTTGAATGGGCCTACTGGCAGGGAATTGCCAACGCCGGTTTTTTTGCTAAAAAGCAGGACTGTGAGAGCAATAAAAATATCAATCTCAACCCGGTTAAATATCGGCAGGACGCCATGCCGCGAACCTATGCCTGGCTCAAAAAACTGAATGAAATCATTCGGGAAACTGGACAAAAATACGGCAAGCCGATTCGAATTGGAGCTACATTCGACAATGGGCCGGAATTTTCCATTTCTGAATTCAAGTATCGCAAGCACCGCGAAATAGCCAAAGCCAATTCGATTTTTCCCAATAGTTTTGTTACCTGCAACGCAGTATTAGCGGCCGATGACCATTGTTACGCCGCCTTTCCCAACGGCATTCCGGCAGGCACTTCTCTAGGGACGTTTCTGGGTGGTCAATATCGCCAATTTGCCGAAGACTTGGGATTTGATTATATATGGTTGTCAAACGGAATGGGATTCGGATTGGAGACCTGGGGATTGACGGGAGCGTTATTTGACGGAGTTGCATTCCACCCCGAATTAAAGGATCATGCCCAAAAGGAACTTTTGAATTTCTGGAATGATTTTATTCAAGCAGCACCTGATGCAACAATTGAAACACGAGGCAGCAATTTTACTGCAGGCATAGAAATGTCTACTGATGCCGCCCCGCTTCTCTGGCTGTATAAAAACAATTTAATCACCGCTCCGGTAAACTCTCCGAGTTCAGCAATATACTTTAATTCCGGTCTTTCCATCGCCGCGTGGATGAGTCACATTGCTGAATTGCCCGAAAACGGCGATATACCTTTCCGTTATTATATTCATGATCCGTGGTTTTTGAACAGTCCATGGCTGGATCGCTATGGACGCGAACCGTGGGATTTATATCCGGTAATGGCAGTGGCACGGGTTTTGGCAGATGGAAAAGTACAAACGGTAAACCGAGCTGCATTGCTGACT
>JAFGXT010000033.1 GCA_016936495.1 Victivallales bacterium | reverse complement strand
TACCTGTTTGGCAAACTAAACGCACAGCTTTTTATAGGTGATGTGCGTTTAATCTGACAAATGTGCATTTACTTTTTCAATTGACCAAGTTTTTTATTATCTTTCAATTATAAAAATAAAGCCGCCTCATTCCAAGTTAACGGAGCGCGGCGGCGTTGATGGCATTTACTTGTTTTTCCGGGTGCGTTGCCAGGTGAAGATTGAGGGCAGTGCCGGTTGTGGACGTGGTGCGTCAGATTGAAATGGTAGAATCCGGTTGCCCTGTTTCAGCAGGACGTCGGACAAGCCTTCGGCGAGTTTACCGCTGCCTCCGTACACTATATTGTTTTTGACCTCTATCCCGGAACAATCGGGGGTGTTCATAAACAGCATCGGCGCGGTTTTATCCTTAAGAATGAAAGTATTTCCCGCAATAATATGGTCAAAGCTATGGGTTTTAACATATATTCCGGCGCCCTTGCCCACCTTGAAACGGTTATAAAGAATCAGCCAGTTTTCATTCATGCCGCCCAGCCATACACCATTCTTGAGTGATGTTACATCGCAATTGTAAACAACATTGCGGGGGCCGTTTGGGCCATGAGCTCCATCCTCCGGTGGTGAAGCCCACATGCCGTGTCCGTAACCGCCATTTTCCGTAGTGGTGGAATCGATTACACAATTTTCGATGAGGTTTTCGTTAGTCCAGCCTGAATGCCACTGTGCGTCGCTCTGGTGAAATACGCTGTCGCGGATGACGTTACCAGCGGCAGACCATTGCAACAAGGGGGCATGACGCATTTTGTATGAAGTTATTTTTTCCATCAGACAATCATAGCTGTGTTCCCAGCCGACATAGGCGGTGCCGCCACCGCCCTTGAACCAGGCATCGTCAAAAACGCAATCGCGGATAGTGCAGAATTTGGCATTGCGGGTATATACCGGATTCCGTCCGGTTTTAATTACTTTTAGTTTCCAGGCCCAGCAATCTACGGCGTTACGGAATTTAACCGTGGTCAGCCAGAGGTTTTCTTTGGCTTCCAAAGTCATATCGCAGACTCCACCGCCTGAGATGACTTCGATTTTCCTTATCCAGGAGCCGTCAATGACCGGATAATCAATCCTCAGGGGTTGATCCAGTAAGATGTTGGCGCCATTGACTTTTGCAATATATACCAGATAGCTGCGGTAAGTACCCCAGTTGCAGGCGTTGCGGATTTCCTTACGGCGGCGCGGGGTCTCTGGAGCCTGAATGCGTATCATATCCCCGGCTTTTAATCCATGATCGGCGCTGACAAGAGTTATGGACGTATCACCGCGGCGTCCGTCCGCCGCCAGAGCTATTTCTTCGCCAACGAGCCCTTTTCCGGCAAACAATATGGCGGCTGCGGGTCTATCTGGATTTCCTGGAGTTTCACGGGCAGGGTCAAAAATGATGTTCAAAGTCTTGCGCCGGATATTGCCATCGACGTATTCTGCTTCGGCTACGAGTTGTGCAGCTCCCGGCGCAATATTCACCTGACCGCTTCTGGCGACCAACGAAAAACTGTTACCGGAATGGGCGCTGCGTTTCCAGTTGCCGATTTCCACGTTGTTAAGAGTAAGCCGGATACGGTTCAGCCCTTTTGGTTTGCAATAAACATGGATATAGGTTTGTGGACCAATGCGCTGCCCTTCAGTTATATTGTAAAAATCAATACAGTCGGCAGGGATGGCATAATCGCAACGCACAAAAGTCTTGTCCATGCCGCGCCCACGGATAATGACATTGTCGGCGGTAATACGGATCAGTCTCGAAAAATTGTATTCTCCGGCTTCGAGCTGCACTATGCCACCGCCAGGAGTCAGCGCAGTAATGGCTCTAAGAATAGCCTGCGAATCATCTTGGTCATCGTCGGGTTTCGCGCCAAAATCGGAGGAGTTGACAACCGGCAGGGCAGAAAGATCGGGAATATCGCCGCGCACACCGGCACGGCTCCAGTCTGGATATACGATGCCATCGGGAGCCAGTACGTCTGCGGCGGTCAGTTTATCGCTGCTTTTGAGTTTATACTGCGGCTCCCATAGCGGCGGAACTGGATGTGGCTCATGATAACTGAGCTCAATATCATCGAACTGAACTTTGTTTACAACAGCTTTCCAGCTGGCAAATTTAATTCGAAGGAACGCTATATCCTCATTTGCTGCTGCGGCTTCAAGTCTGAAATCCTGCCATTCCCCTGGATTCAGCGGTCTACTGCTGTAGGAAAGCAGAGCTCGGCCAAGCATATTTTTAGCGGAGTCAAAAAACTCAATGCTTATACCCGGGCCGAAACCATTCAATATCCTCAATTTCCCTTTCAAATAGTACATCCCGCGTCGGGCAGGGATGAAAGGGCTTTCAACCCCGACGCCATCGCGGTCGCAATCGTCAGTGAGCTGGAGCAGTTTTTTATCCGTCTCATCATTAACCACCGATACCATGCGGTCACCATATGAGATCTTCCAATCCGCCATCCCTTCAGAGAAATCCCGCTGAAGAATTATTTCTCCGGCTGATTTTTTCGCATGTAAGGAGGTCTGGCTAATACAGCAGAAGACAAGCAGTATTGTGACTGACGCGCATAGTTGTTTTAATTTGATCATACACTTTTCCTTTATTATATTGACTGTTGTTTCTAAATTATCGTGTCATAAGCTTTTAAAGATCAACAAGCCAAAGTGTTCTTACCCTGTCAATGTTCTGAAAGCGCAGCCATTCCACGTGCCCGTCAAACATCGCGACATTGGCGCCGTTCTGATGTCGAAAAGCGGTAGACGCGCTGTTGACACTGCCGAGACATTTTTCGCCGTAGACAAAGTAATACCTGTCTGCCTGGGAACGTGTCCTGACCACATTGCGGTCAGTGGCGTCGGTAAAAAACAACTTTGTGCTGGGGGATCTGACGTCCGTAGCGCGGAATCCGCGATAATTACTGCTGGCCGGCTGATACCATTCGCTGGGGAAAGTACTTTCGAACTTCGCCGGACGGGTAATATTCACTCCATAGCTGAGGCTCACTGAATTCCATCCTTCTGACTGAGTGTTCAACGCTCCTGTGGCTGAAGGACAAACCAATCCCGACGGCCAGTAGTAATTGACAAAAACACCGTCGTAAATCCTGTTTACTCTGTTGACATCCACTGCCATGTACTCGCATATGGCGGAATTCTGTGGCCATTCCCGGCGATTGCTTGTCGAACCGACGAAATCAGGCCATTGCCAGTCATTATAATCAGAAGCATACATGGCATTGCCCAATCCAAATTGTTTAAGCGTATTTGCACAGGATATTCTTTTGGCTGTATCTCTGGCGTTGCTTAACGCCGGAAGCAGCATGCTGGCAAGGATGGCGATGACGGCTATCACCACAAGGAGCTCTACGAGTGTGAAAAAACGTTTCATTTTTATACCCTCTTTTTCTTACGATATTATTCTTACATGTATTTATTTTTTAATCCTTACCATTATATTATATATAGTCATCGACTTATATTACATGGACTAACTTACTATTTATATGGAAAAAATTTTCAGATATTACCGGAACTTAAAACGTCAGTTCAATACATCGCTGCCAGTTGTCTATGCCGGAATCATAACGGGCAAGGATTATCAGGTTGACCGGGCGTCTGATTTGCTGGGTTATTCATTCATTGATCGTGGACGCGGCTCATTGACTTTTGAAGGGAAAACATACAGCGTACAATCACCCTGCGTAATTATCCAGTACCCGGAAATACAACAGCAATATGGTCCTGCCCGAGGAGAGACCTGGGATGAGATTTTTTTCTCATATTCTCCGGAAAAAATTCCTTATCTGCAATGGAAAGGCTATTTGCCTTCCAAAAACGTTTCCGGATGGGAAATAAAAAGCTACGAAGTTATATCCCGAATGATGGAAGAGTTCCGAAGAACTTTGAAAAGAAGTGAAAATCTCTTTTGCCTCAGTCGTTTTGACATGTTGTGTGAAAACATGATGATGGAAAGCCTCATCAGGGACGGCGTCGACTCCGGCTCAAAGGCGGTTACGCTGATAAAAGAACTGTGCAAGGAACTGGAACTGCATAATTTCTCTTATGTAGATCTGGATGAATTTGCAAGTAAATTCAATATTTCCACCTCCACATTGCGCAGACACTGGCAGGAATATATAGGAATACCTCCCGGTCAGTATTGTTCTGAACAACTTATGAGGAAAGCCTGCTATTTGATTTCAAGAACAGACAGCTCAATAAGAGAAATAGCGCAGGAACTTGGCTTCCCCGATCAGCTTTACTTTTCAAAAAAATTCAAAAAAGCCATAGGCATGTCTCCCCGGCAGTACAGGGAGACATTTTCCAGCGGGAAAACCTAAGTGGAACTGTGTCCGGCTACCGCCGTCCGCCACAACCCGACGACGTTTTTATCCGCCAGCAGCATGTCAATGGCTTTAATGCTCTTGCCTGCCTGACAGACCGTTAGTTACGGTAAAAGGTCCAGCAGTTGCGTCAGTGCCGTTATTTTATACTGTGAACAGCGAGATGATCCAAACCGTAAATGCCGCAACTGTACCCTCAATGAGCGTACCGAGTGATTGAAGCTTGAACCCCTGCTTCAGCGACATGTTGGAAAATTGGGTAACTACCCAGAAATAACTGTCGTTAGCATGAGAGACCACCATGGAGCCAGCGCCGATAGCCACTACCACCAATGCCTTGGACATATTTCCCGTCAATCCCATCGGTTCCAGCATCGGCGCCATAAGTCCGGCTGTGGTGATGATTGCTACCGTCGAAGACCCTTGAGCCGTTTTGATTGCCGCAGCGATGATGAACGGCAGCCATATGCCAAGATTCATATCCTTCATGGAATTGCCCAGTTGTTCAGCTATGCCTGAAGCACGCAATACCTGTCCGAAGGCTCCGCCCGCTCCGGTTATCACTAGAATCGATGCCGAGGCAAGTATGGCGTGTCCGATCCAGCCATTGCCGGAAATCATTTCAGAATTAAGTTTTTCCGGTAGTAACATTGCCATTCCAACGCCCAGCAGCAACGCAACTGCCGGCTGCCCCAGAAAATATATCACTTTCAGAATCATTCCCGGATCCGCGCCTTTTTCCAGTTCAACCGTTAGCTTACAAACGGAACTTATAACTATCAGAATTAATGGAAAGATAATAGGTAGCAATGACTTAAGCATTCCTGGACGTTTCCCGGCAGGCGCTGTCTTTTCCGGTACTGTATCCACCAGCATGTCATCTTCCGGGGAAATATAAGTTTTTGACGCCACCAGTACCGCAAACAGCCATGAAGCCAGCAACGCCACCACGCTGACCAGTGCGCCAATACCGATCACATATCCAAGATCAGCCCCCAGTATTCCCGCCGCCGCTACCGGTCCCGGAGTAGGCGGAACCATCGTATGCGTGGCATAAAGCCCGAGACTTAATGCGATAGCTCCTCCGGCGAGCGATATTTTAGCAGTTTTGGATAACGCTTTATTCAAAGGGGAAAGGATTACAAAACCTGAATCGCAGAAAACCGGCATCGATACAATGTATCCGACGATACCCATTGCCAATGGCACATTTTTTTTGCCGGTGATTTTCAATGCTCCGTCAGCCAGACTTTGCGCGCCTCCGGTTTTCTCCAGAAACGTACCGATAATTGTTCCGCAAATGATCACAATACCAATACTCTTCAAAGTCCCGCCAAACCCCTCATTTACGGCGCTGACCAGCTGGTCAAGCGGCAACCCGGTGATGATTCCGAACAGAAATGACGCTAGTAACAAAGCCAGAAAAGGATGCATTTTCCATTTAGCGGTTGCCACGACAATAAATACGATAGACAGTACCAGACACAAAATAGCGAACATAATAGCCCCCTTGTGTGATTTGTTTATACTGCTGTATATTTATAATAATAGACCTTCATGTTTGAAAGTCAATACCATATAATCAAGAATGAATATATTCTGCATACATATCATCATTGATTTTATTCGTAATTGGATGACAGTCTTACTGCATCCTAAACTGATCCACCTGTGGAAAAAATTGTTTAGTAAAACTCTGGAGTCTTTGCAATAAAAAATAAAATCCGCAAAAAAAATACAGTCAGATGCTTATGTTCATCCGCTCAGAAAAAGTAGTTGATGAAATAAAGCAAAATAAATAAATTGCTTAAATGGAATGTCAAAAGTGCAGCTATATGTGATTACACTTCTTTAAAGTCATTAGGAGACGCCCTCCAAAGAAGGGAAGTTTACGCATCTGCAGTTTGTGCGTATTCATAAGGAATGCGTAGATGTGATGGTTATTTTTTTGTGGCTCCCGGGGTGTCTTGTTGCTTTTGGTTACGGAATTCGCGAGGAGAAACCCCTGTACTTTTTCGAAAGCAACGGGAAAAATAATTGCTATCAGGAATTCCCACATCTTCGGCAATTTGAGCTATGGAGTTATTGGTATTCAGTAAAAATTTCTGTGCGTGGGAGATACGTAAATTATTGATATATCCCATTGGAGATGTGCCTAAATTACAGCTGAACAAACGGTAGAGACTCATTTCCGATATAGACATTCTTTGCGCTAGATATTTTACCCTGAGAGGTCGCCGATAATTGTAGTTTATGAAGCTAAGGAGTTGTCCTAATTTAAATAGATCTTTTGGATGTTCCTGTTGCGAAGAGAAAGAGAAAAATTCAGAAAGTTCATAAACTATATTCATGAATATGGAGAGAGAATGGAAGCGGTAACCAAGTCTGGCATTGGATAGTAGCATTTCCAGATTGTTAATTTGAGCTTTGATATTTTCAAGGATCAAAGAGCTTAACCGGAGATGTTTTTTTATGAATGGCAAATTTGGTTCAAGCATAAATAGCGTCTGGTAACCAGGCAAATTACCAATATCCAATTGCGGTAGCAAGTCCGGATTGTATAAAATATTGACCAAAGAGAAATCTGATACGGATGTATAGGAATGTCCCAATCCAGGAGGGAGCACAAAAATATTTCCTTCCGATACATGGTAGGAATCCCCATTGGAGGTAGTGTGCATACATTCCCCGGAAATAACAATCACTAATTCGGTGAAATCATGCTCATGCATAGGGCGATCCTTATGATGATCATGCCATAAAACCTGGAGAGGGAAGTTGTTTTCCCAGAAATCAACGCCATATCTGATCTGTATGTCTTTCATTTTAAGCGATTCCTTTTGCTGTTGGGACAGCATTATTTTTTTGTTAGCAGAAATAGTCTTAATATGAAAGGAATATGCTTATTTTTGTTATAAAAGTCAAGGTTTTTTAAATAATATTGGCTATAATAATAGAAGGTAAATCTAGTACAAACTCATGGTTTATATAAAGAGACGTGTAAAAAAAATGAATATGCAAAGCAACTTAAATCAATATCTTAAAAATCCAGATTCCCGTTATCGCGGTAATGTATTCTGGAGTTGGAATGGAAGACTTGACGCAAATAAATTGCGTCGTCAGATCCGGGAATTCCACAGTATGGGACTGGGTGGATTTTATATGCATTCACGCGTAGGATTGGAAACGCAATATCTTGGTAAGGAGTGGTTTGAATGCATAGCGGCAGCGGTGGATGAGGCAGAGAAATTATCAATGTATAGTTGTTTGTATGATGATGATCGATGGGCATCTGGAGCAGCTGGCGGTCTTGTTACCAGTGATATGACTTGTCGAGCCCGTATTCTCTACTTACAGCTTTATACGGAAATATCAAAATATGTCAAACATGAAACACAACTGGGATTATGGGCAGTACGCCTAGATGATATTATAATACAGGAAAAACGTTCAATAACTTCAGTTGCGGAGCTTAAGCCGGGAGAAATCCTTTTTGAAGCTTACGAGAGAGAACAGCCGGGCGAGTCTCGTTATAATGGCTATTCTTATTTAGATGTACTTAACCCGGTAGCAGTAAAACGTTTTATTGACACGACGCATAAAGCATACTATGAACAGTTAGGGGAAAAATTCGGTTCTGTGATTCCCGCTATTTTTACTGATGAACCACATTATATGCGCTATGGCGGAGAATCCTCTGAAGGAGATAAACCTCCGGATATTTACTTTGCGGCATGGACAGAGGAGTTACCTGGGCTTTATGAAAAAGAAAGCGGTTGGGATCTGGTGGATAATATTCCTGAATTATTTTTTGATTCAATTGATAAGGATAGCGGAGCTGTCAGGTATTTATATTTCAAAACACTTACAGAATTATTTGTTAATAGTTATACCAAGCAGATAGGAGAATGGTGTGAAGCTCATAATATTGCACTTACCGGTCATATGTTATGGGAGGATACGCCGCATTCCCAAGGTTGTGCGATCGGGTCAGCAATGCGTCATTATGCTTATATGCAAATTCCCGGTATTGATCAGCTTACAGAATATGTGCAGTTATACAATAGTTGCAAGCAGCTTTCATCTACAGCCAGGCAATTCGGCAAAAAATGGAGATTGAGCGAAGTATACGGCTGTACTGGATGGGATGTTTCTCTTGCCGCCTATAAAGCCATGGCAGACTGGCAATATGTGTTGGGAATCAATCAGCGTTGTCTGCATTTGTCTTTGTATTCGTTAGCAGGAGAATGCAAACGCGATTATCCGGCATCTTTTTCTGCACATGCAAATTTTGCTAGAGTATCATCTTTTATGGAAAACTATTTTGCTCGTTTGGGAGTTGTGCTTAGTGAGCTTAAGGAAGTCCGCGATTTGCTGGTAGTAAATCCCGTGGAGTCGGCATGGACGCTTATTAATGCACAGCTTACCCATGCCCGTAAATTTGATGGGGAAATAAGTAATCTGTGCCGTATGCTACTTGCAGATGCAATAGACTTTGACTATGGAGATGAGGAGCATTTAGCCAATCATGCTACCGTAGAGGAAAAAAATGGAAAAGCAATATTACGTCTTGGGGAAGCCGTTTATCGGGCGGTATTACTGCCACAATTAACTACAGTGCGCGGTAGCACTTTGGAACTACTGGAAAAATTTCAAAGAGCAGGTGGAACAGTTGGATATATAGGTAATATTCCTTTGCGGATGGATGGAATGTTGAACAGTTCCGTTGGAAAATTTTATGCTGTTTTCCATAAAGGAATCAATGAACTTGAAAAAGTATCGCGCCGTGTTCGCTTTGGCACACCGGATGGCAGTTCGACCGCCGCACTGCTTTATCAATTACGGACGGATGAAAATATAATGTCTTTAGTTGTATGTAATACCGGATTTGAAGAATTGAAAACAGAAATACATCGGACTCGGTGTATAGATAGAAATAAGAGATTTGAAAATCTTATAATTGATATTTTTACTTCATTATCAGGAGAATGGAATGAGTTGGAATTGGAAAGTGGCAATAAATTCCGTGCAAACTTTATAAAAACATCAAAAGGATTCAGAATATTTACATCAATGGCTGCTTTGCAAACAAGAGTTTTTATTCTGTCTTCAGATTGTACTCATTCTGTCCGGAAGTCTTTTTCTCCTTTTAATACCATGAGTATTGGTATATCACGAATCCCGGTAAAAATGAACCTTCCTAATACTTTGGTGTTGGATCATGCAGAATGGCGGATAGGCAACGGAGGACTCAATCCAAAGACTTTTATACTTCATGTTGATGATGCTGTGAGAAAAGCTTTGGGAGTACCGGTGCGCGGAGACCGCATGATTCAGCCGTGGGCTAGAACACTTGAAATAGATCGGATTGCTGATTTGGAATTAAGATATGCATTTGAAATATTAAAGATGCCATTAAAGGATATTTTTCTTGCGCTGGAAAACCCTCTTTGTCAACAAGTTGAAATAAATGGTTTTCCTCTTGATATGAAAGATCACGGAGCATGGATTGATGATGCTATTCGCAAACTGCGGATTCCGGTAGAATGGCTTTGTTCTGGGGAAAATATGTTAACTTTACATGGCCAATATCACAGTTCGGGCAGTGGATTGGAAGCGATGTATTTATTAGGAGAATTTGGGGTTGATAAAAACGATCGCCTTATTAAGTTGCCGGAAAAACTTAATGCAGGAGACTGGACTAGTGTTGCCTGGCGCAAGTCCCTGACCCCTCTTCGGACGCAGGTTTGCGAGGCTGAACTTTCACTGCTCGACTAAAAATCAAAGT
>JAFGXT010000345.1 GCA_016936495.1 Victivallales bacterium | reverse complement strand
TCAATACGTTTTAAAAAAAATGCCGTTAATTTGCCGTCAGGCGTTGACAAGTGTACACAAATGTTGTAATATAGAAGTGTACACAAATGTTTTTAAAGTGATTTAACGGAGCACTCTCTTATGAATCTGGAAGCCACGTCGATCCGCACGCATGAGTTGCTGGAGAAAATTCGCGGGAGTATAACTTCCGGCGAGTTGAAACCGGGACAGCGTCTGCCCAGTCTGCGTGATCTGTCGCGTCGTTTCGGCACGAGTGTAACGCTGGTTCAACGTTGTTTCCGTCAGCTTGAGGCGGATGGCTTAGTTATACAGAAACAAGGCAGCGGGACTTTTGTTAATCCTGATTTAAAATTCTCCGGCTCCAAGCTCATAGGGCTCATTACCAGCTACAAACGTGATGATATAGAAAACTATTATGAACCATTGTTTGACATAGCCGCGCGCAGGCGTGTGGTTCCCATGGTCGGGGTGGTCAATTTTCAGACGGAATGGAAGCAGACCATTAAGGACATTATGATGATAAATCCGCACGGACTGCTTATCGACGTCGCCGCTAAAGGTTTTGACCTTGATGAGCTTATGTCTCTTGTGGGCAAGATTCCGGTGTGTTTCTGCAACCGCTGGGAATGGTATCCTGAACAACCTGAAGGGTGCGCGGTACTGCTGGATCATGTCAAGATGCGCACGGAAGCTTTGCAATGGCTGATAAACTCCGGACACGAAAGGATTGCCATTGGTTTGCATGACAATCCGCCCGCGCCATACCTTGAAAACTGCATGCAAAAGGCTTTTGCCCGACTTAAAGCCGGACCCGGACTGCGTCTGATTTATGTTTATAGTGATGACATAGACAAAAACGCCTCCGGCATTAATAAAAAACTCAAAGATGCAGGCGTTACCGCCATGTTCGCAGGTAGCGATAACATTATAAGCTCTTTCAGAAAGTATTGTCCGGCGGTGGCGGATATGGAGCTGGTCGGGGTTTTTAATCAGCACCATTCGCGCCAGCAAGGGCATGAATTTTCATCGTTCGACCCCTGCTTTGAACAGATTTGGGAAAAGGCTTTCGATCTCCTTGAGCACAACTCTAAAGAAGTTGTTTACATAAAACCGGAATTGATAATGCGTTCACATAGAATTTTACAGGAAATATAAACAAATACGGAGAAAGGACAATGAAGTCAGTACGTAATTTCACGCTTATAGAGCTCCTCGTGGTGATAGCCATCATCGCCATCCTCGCGGCAATGCTCCTGCCCGCGCTTAATAAGGCGCGAGACGTAGCCAGGTCAATAAAATGTGTAAGTAACCTCAAGCAGGTCGGTACGGCGACTATGATGTATGTGTCGGATAATGACGACATGTTATTTCAGGCATATCATACAGAACCGTATTCCGGCAGCAGCTCCTGGCAGGGGCTTCTTGTCCCGACATATCTTCAAAACCGAATGGCAATGCAGTGCCCGTCTTTCATGCCTGTCAGCGATCCCGCACAGATCGGTTCAAAGACCTTTGGCTGCCGCTTTTATACAGGGATCCCCACTCCGGGGGCATCCAATCCCAGTCCATGGTATGGCAACTATCCTATCAAAGTATCGCGCATTAAATCTCCTTCGAACTATGGACATTTTGCAGATTCCATAGCTACCAACCGCAAAAATCAGATGTACCGCCTTGACGGCGAACCCAACAATAATTCTGTGCATACCCGGCACAATAACAAAGCCAACGCCTGGTTTATCGACGGCAGCGCGTCATCGCATACCGGCAGAGAGCTTTATGAGAGGAATTTAAACGACGGCGCTTCCGGGCATTCCTTCCGCCAGTGGGTGGACAACAAGTTTAACGACATTAGAGGCTGATATTAAATTTCCCATAAGATATAAATGTAAAAACAGAAAAGGAGTTCCAATGAGAAAAAGTCTTTTACTGGCGGCAGGAGTATTATGCGCCACCCTGGCGCATGCCGGCGACAGCGCCTTCAAGCAGCGTATCATGTTAAAACCACAATTGAAAGGACCGGATAAACCTTTTGTCATGGTGTTTTTTGAGGGGGGCGAGGATAATAACAAATATGGCTTCAGGTCGGGCGGGGATATGTCTATAGACGACTGGGCGGATGTTCTCAATCATGTGGGTTTTCTTTCTCCCTACAGCGATTTCAAGCCGGGAGACAAGCGTGTCTGGACGGTTCACGGACGTGATATCGCGGTGAAAGGCGCCATCAAAGCGGGACGTCAATATATCGGAGGTTCGATAATGGGTTGTCCGCGTAATGATGAACAGGCAAAAGAAGTCATCAAAGGCTATGCCGATGAGATAGGCACGAAAATAACGCATTACTTTCATGATTATGAGCCGCATTACAACAGTATCGGCGGCTCTGGAAATATTTTTGAATACGATCTTTCCAAGGCTGGCATATTCAGTACCGCGCCATCGGCGGATTTCAATCCCGGCGTGGGCAAACCGATGGAAAGCTTCACCATATCGTTTGACTACCTGCTTCGCAATTATATTTTTGGTGGTAGTCTCCTGCTTATGAACTGCTCCGACAACAATTTCACCACCGGTATGCAAGGCTGGGGAATTGATATTCGCAATCAGGGCGGACATAGCGGAAAAAACTATATAACCTTTTACGGACGGGACAGAACATCAGTACAGTCCGCTCCATTGAACTCTACTCAGGGAAAAACATGGCATCATGTAGAGATCACCGTTGACGGTTCGGCAAAAGGTGATATGGTTGATATTACCATCAATATCGACAACGCGCATGTAAGTAGCGGTAAGGTCAAACGCCCTCGCGCTCAGGATTGGGCTTTCAACATCGGACAGCGCAATCAAAATAAAGAGCGCCAGCCGCGTTTTGACAATATTCAAATCAAGGGTGTTGTTGATGGTAAAGAACGTCTGATCGCCGAATATGACGCAGAAACTCCAATAAACGATGGCGTTATAAAAGACGCTTCCGGCAATGGGCATGAACTTAAGTTCGGCGGCGAAGGCGAATACGGCTGGGTAGCCCGTCCTCAGGAAAATAAACGCGAACGCGAAATGATGGCTTATATGCAGAAGTATCTGGTGGACGCCATTCTGGACATACGCAAGGAAAAAGGTCTGCCCGCGCCGGAATTGATAAATAACTGGCTTATCGGCGACGCAAAAGGACGTTTTGCTCATATGAAGCAGTGCGGTTTCACCAATGCCTCCACCGCCAGCTATCTTTATGGCGACATCCAGCCGGATATGGCGAATTTCACCCGTGTCCTAAAACTTGATCGCCATAAATGGAATCGTGAAGAAGGCTCAAAATGGATTCAAACCTGGACAGGCGTGGTCAAATCTTCAGTACCGCTCAGCCCCGAACAGTGGCAGTCGGTTATGACTTTGAGTATACTCGATGGCGTACGCTGGTTCTCCGTGTTCACCGCCATGTCTGACGGACATCTCGGCTCCAGCGCCTGGAAAGCCCCGCAGGATGCGGTAAAAATGGCGGAATACAATGCCGATTGCCTCTATGCTCAGGCTGTGGCGGCAAGCTGGTTTGAACCCTATGCCGATTCGCTCATGAATAGCGAATGGGTACAACTGCCGGAAGCCGGAAAATTCCCCGGCATCCTTCAGGCAAGGAAAAACAACGCGACCAAAGAAATGTGGTTTGCCGCCTGGTCAGTCAACAATGTCAAACAGGAGATAAAACTTCCGGTCGACAAAGGTACTGTCATCAACATGACCAACGGCAAAGAACACAAAATATCCGATGGCAAGTTTATAATTGATTCCGGCAACTTTGCCACGCCTTATTATTTCAAGCCGGAAAAGTAGAAGTATATTCAATAAATACTGAATTTCAAAAAGGGAATCCGGTCAATTAATGACCAGATTCCTGCTTGTTTATGTAGCGGTCGCCGTTTGGGCATTGTTCAAGGATATATCCTTCAATGTTTGCATTAACTTTCACGGATACACTTGAAAACATAGGGAGGACGACTGCTTGTCATCTGGGTTGATTCCGTGCTTGACCATTATTGATTACTCCTGCGCCGCTGCTTTAGCCTGCATTAATAGCGTGTACTTGGCGTTGAGCATGGCTTTTTCCCATTCGGGAACGCCAGTGTCGATGTAATCCAGAAAGCGGTTCAAGGTCGCGGCGAACTGAGCTTCGTGTTCGGGAGGATTTCCCTCCACATGTAAACGCAAAGCCGTGGAGCCGGGTATCGGTTCAAAGCGTTCGCGACGACGGGATAGAGCCATTTTCACTATATGCTCTTTGCCTGGACGCGGGATAAGTTCCAGTACGGCTGAACCCATCTCCCGTCGCAATACAGCGATGGTACAATTGACGCCCCGGCAGATCAGATTTATACCCTCGGTGATTCCTGGCATACTTTGCTGTCGCCATTCGATTCTGATGCGCAGTGGAACGCCGTCGCATTCGGCGACGATTTCGCCGTTTGCCATAAGTTCAAGCATGTTGTTTCTAACCGCACCGCGAATGGATTCAGTCCAGTGTTCAGCTCCGCATACGGCGCGAAATTCTCTAGAACTGACCAGCGTCGCCCAATGTGTCGCGGCGATAAGTTTCACTTCCGGCAATGATTTATCCGCTCCCGACATCAATAGCGCCAGGTCGGCATAGTGAGTGGTTACATCAACTATGCCCTCGCCCTGTTCCGTAACGTCGAAATACCATTCCGGACGAATGAGCTGCCGCCCGTTGATGCTTTTTGAAAGACAATGGGTGCTTTCAATATATATAGTGTCTCCGGCGGACGTGTCGAAACCTCCGAAAAGCTCGTTGTCGGCAATCAGCTCCCGCTGAATGCGCGGCAGAGGCTCTTCACGGGCGGTCATCATGTCCAAGACCACGGCATTGGATTTCAACGCTTCGTGAAGGAACCGAAGTCCTTGCGGTTCAATCACCAGCGGTTTATCCGCAAAGACATGGATTCCGGTCTGCGCCAATACGGCGGTATTAGCGGCTTTGAGACGGTTTTTTCCGGCGAGGACGGCAATGTCTCCGGGTCTTTCTTTGATCATATCCCCGAGCGGATCACAACTATGATGAATTTGTAAACGCCAGGACGTGGGAGCTTCCTGACGCTGGTTAAAGGTTCCGATCATGCCGACAAAGCTGTCCAACCCCTGACCTTGAGGAGCATAGACATGAATATCTTCATCAATCCTGGGGGAGGAATACATAAAAGGAAGCGCGGCGTGGAAATGCCCTGGATCAAGCACCATTATACGATGTTTAATCATGATCTATTCCTTAATATTTACGCGGAAGCGGATTTTGCCGATGGCATTCTTCAATTACCTTTATCTGTCGCCTGACGTCGCCTACAGTAACAACAGGAGACTTGCCGGAAATTATCGCTGAATGCAAATCTTTATAGAATTCCACCACCCGGTAATCAAAGCTGAGTTCTTCTTCGGTGGACTCCCAGGAATCCTCTTTCCATTCAAGGGGTTCACTGCAATACTTGCGTTCCGGCATAGGTTCTCTGATTAAAGCGGGAATTGGCGGGGTCCCGGGACTCAGATATTTCCATTCAAGCTTTGCATGGTCTCCGGTAAGCCCACCATTGGCGGCATAGACTTGATAGACGAAGGGAGAATACGCGGCGCATGAAGATACTTCCAGATCAATGACCGGACGGTTTTTATTGCGAAGGATGACTTTAACATAATCTTCGGCGTCGCCGGCGACGTTGACACTGTCCATAATGGAAAATACTTCAGGATCATCATCGCCTCCCATAAGCTGAAGCGCCTGGTCGAGTGGATGCGGTCCGGTGTTTAAAAGATTTCCGGCGTTCATGCACTGGAGCGTCTGCCAGTCCCAGCGCCGCGCGAAACCGTTAAAACAAACCTTTATCATAATGACGCGTCCGAGCACACCGGAGTCGATGATTTCTTTGACTTTCAGAAATGTAGGAGAAAACCTGGATTGCTGAAAAACGGCGAAAAAGACATTTTTCTTATCCGCCAATTCCGTTATGGCATCCACTTCCGCGCTGTTCGCCGCCAGAGGTTTTTCTGAGAGTATATTGTGACCAGCCTGTATTATTTCCATATTCAATGGTACATGCTGATGGCTCATCGAGGCGTTGACGACAAGATCAATATCGTGCCGTTCCAGCATCTGCCGATAGTCGGCGTAGGCTTCGCAAGCGCATTCCGTCACGGTCTCGTTGCAGCGTTCGAGGAGCGGATCGCATACGGCGACAATCTCAAATTTATCCTTCAATGCTTCAGTATTAAGGTTTTTAGCGTGAATATCACGTCCACTGCGTCCCTGTCCGATAATGGCGATTCTAATCTTTTTCATAATTACTATTTTCCTTTATGATGTTATTTATCACAAGTAATATACGCTTTCGCGTTGTCCGCTTTGCCAGGAGCGTTCGGCGGCGTCAAGCATGCCCATGACTTCGAGCATGTCTTCATGGCTCAAGGGCACGGTAGCGCCATGGAAAAATTTCGTAACCTGTTCGAGTTCTCTGGTGTAGAACTCAGCACCCGGCGCGACGGTGAAAAACGCTTCATCGTCCTGATGATTTCTGAGCACGCCACCGTAGCGATAGGCGTTGGCGGTCAGTTCGACGACGCCCCGGCGACCGTCACGATAATCGACATGAAATATGCCGCCGCGCATATCTCTGTCCGCCATCACGGTCAATGCGCCGCAACCCATGGCGGCATGAAGCATCTCAAAAGCATGAACGCCATACCAGATAATGGAGCTACCCGCCGGAGCCGCGCCTAGCGGTCCCCATACCGTAGCGGCGGCAGGTTGCGGCATACGAGAACACGCGGCGACTAACGCTGAGGCATAGCGGAGCGGTGAGGATGAGAAAAATGCAAGTCCATGCCGACGGGAGATTTCAATCATCTCGCGCCCGTTAACGATACTGTCCGCCAGAGGTTTATCGACAAATACAGGTTTGCCCAGTTCCGCGCATTTACGGAAATATTCCAGGTGAAACGACGCGTCGTTGATTTCCAGCATAATGGCGTCGCAGTCCAGTACCGCCTCCTCAAAACTGCGAGTAACCTTTACGCCCATCTCCTCAAGCTGAAGCTGCCTGGCGTCCTGTCCCTCCTCATTCTGAAAAGGCGTAGGAAAACGCATACAACTTATTACTCGTATCCCGTTTACCGCCTGTCCTTCCAGACAATCCACGTTGTGAAGACGTTTGGTAAATTCCACCGAATGACTGGTGTCCAGTCCGATCATTGCCACTTTCATTTTCTGTTCCATAATTTTCCCACCTTTGCAAATACTGCTATAAGTTTAATATGTGCACATAAATAAATGAGCGTTTATGCTCATGTATACTTTCAAATCATGTATCTCCATTGATACGTCGCGGAAATGACAGGATGATATCCGGACTTATATCGTCGCCGGAGATTATGGCGGCGAGTTTATTTTCGGCGGCGGCAAGGACACCGGCGTCGTCTTGAACGTATGAACTGACTTTGACGCCAAAGATATAATCGGGCAAGTCGTTGTCGAAATCACTGTAAAGCACGTCCCGGCGCCAGGAGAAATTTTTCTCTCCAATCCAGCGCATCACCGCGCCGGTATTCATAAGTGATACCGAAACGAGTAAAAGCGGACGTTGTGACTGCCAGACGTGATCCCTGAGGGTTTGAAGCTTTGCGTTAAAATCCATAGGCAGATAAAGCTGGTCATAGAAACGTCCTTCAGCACGGCAAGCGTCGATAAATCCTTCCTCACGATATCGCAACACCGCAGACCCGGCGTCGAGTTTTATCAAAACAGGCAGGGCGTCGGGATATAGTTTCAAACGTTCAGTGGTAATTTCCCGGTATGCTCCGCGATGATCGGTGGAAACGCATGGCACATCTGGCTGAGTACGATTTACGAGCACCTGGGGCACGCGTCCTTTGAGTTCCTCCGTCCACTGCTCCAGCGCCTCGGCGTCAGGTTGAAACCAGATGACTCCGTCATGCCTGGCTAGTATGTCGCGGCGGGATTTGTCCCTGAGCTCATCATATGAATAGTGCTGCCAATTGAAAATCCGGCTCTGCGGCGCGACACCGACGCTTACAAATGCGCCGTTGAACTTAATCCCTCCGGATTCATTAACATATGTGCCGGAACCATGCCGCGAGGATAAAACGCCGGAGCTGGTCAGGTGCTCTATGCAACGGTCTATGGTGGCGCGAGCTACTTGAAATTCTTTTGCCAGTTCCAGGCGCGGAGGCAGACTGCTCCCAGGAGGATAATCCCCTCTGACGATCCTGCGCATAAGCTGACGCGCTATATCCAGATAACGGTTGTTGCCCATAAAACTCCTTTAATGTCGCTTTGTTGTATATATTATAATATGCCTAGGCAAATTGTCAAGTGCAAAATAAAAATCATAGCCGTTTTTCTGTTTATTTTGCTTTTGAATTTGATAAGCGACCACTTGGATAGTATAATCCTGTTCCGGGTATTTCGGCTTATATTATAAAAACAGGAAAGAGAAAACAGTGTATGAAGACACTTAATTTATATGTAACGAGAAGTTTTGTCATAACTTTTGTTATGACTATGGGTATTCTGACGTTCGGGCTTCTCGGAGCGCGTTTGGTGAAGATATTTGAACTGTTGTCCAAAGGCGTACCGTTGATAGTGGCAGGGGAATTCATCGTCTATACCTTGCCGGTGGTGCTGACTATGACTATTCCGTGGGCGACGCTGGTGTCGGTGATGCTGGTGTTCGGACGTTTGTCGGCTGATTCGGAAATTACGGCAATGCGCGCGTGTGGAATATCCATCCTTCAGATAATATCTCCAATAATGCTTATAGCCATATTCATGAGTGGATTATGCCTGTTGCTCCAGGCGGACATAGGTCCGAGCTTTTTGGGGAAAGCCAGAGACACCATCCGGCATGTGGGGGTATCACAACCGCTGGCGCTGCTGGATCCGGGACGGCCGATAGATTTTGATAATATGCACATTATATTTGACGACCGGGTCGGTGAAGATGAGATCCGTGGCGTACAGATATACAATCTGCATCCGGAAACCCGCGAAATACAACAGGACATCACCGCGTCCCGTGGCAAAATCGTAGCGGATGAAGACAAACAGGTATTGAGCATAACTTTGTACAACTGTACGGTCATCGATTACAGCGGTTCATCGGTTCAGCGTTTATTGAATGACGAATCCACCATCCAAATCAACTATGGCGAGGAATTCAACAGTTATAATATATTCCCCCGGATAAAATATATGAGTTTTCGTCAGATATTCGGCTGTATGCGCATATATAACGAGCGTAAATTTGACACGACCGCCTTGGAAGTGGAGCTCAATCAGCGCCTGGCATTTTCAATCGCGCCGATAGCCTTTGTATTGTTCGGTCTGCCGCTGGCGATCAGGACTTCACGACGCGAGACCTCGATCGGTCTGTTCTTGAGCGTGATCACGATGGGGATGTATTTCATGTCCATCATCATCTGCGATTCTCTGACGAATTATCCTAAGCTCTATCCGCAGTATCTGCTGTGGGTGCCGGTGGTGTTGTTCCAAGGCGCGGGAATACTCATGATCGGCCGTATCGCCAGAAGATAAGCCCTTCACAATATGAAATAAATTGTGCCTGAGCGGTTGATTTATCGCCGCATGTGTTGTACCTTTATCGCTCTGTTATCCGGGAGTTAAAGAGAAATACAATCAGGAGTTATAAAAGTATATGAGCAATATAACCGATATGTTTAAAGCCCACTACGGCAAATCACCGCTGGCGGTGGCGACTGCGCCGGGACGTCTGGAAATCCTCGGCAATCACACCGATTACAATGAAGGCATTACGTTAAGTGCCGCGGTCAGTCAGACCACTATATTCGCCATTGCCCCGGTCGAGGGCAGAATCTGCCGCATGAAAGACTTCAGAGACGGTAGCGAAAAACAGTTCAATCTTGATGAAATAGACGCTCCCGCTCCCAAAGACTGGAGCAATTATATCAAGGGCGTCATCGTCGAATTGCGCAAAAGAAATATTCAAATCGGCGCCTTTGACGGTGCTATTCTCAGTGATATTCCCCTGTCTGCCGGCATGAGCAGTTCTGCCGCTTTGGAAGTTTCCGCTGGATTCGCCTTTGCCGAAGCTTTCGGTATTGACCTGCCCAAAGCCGAATGGGCTAAGATCGGACAGGGAGTGGAAAACAATTACATGGGTCTTAATTCCGGTTTACTGGATCAATTCAGTTCGATTTTTGGACAGGAGGATGGGCTTATCTACTCCGATTTCCGCACTAATGAAGTAGTGCGAAACGTCTCCTTGCCACATGGTTACATGATCGTGGTGGCAAACTCCATGGTCAAACACAATCTGGTCGATTCCGCATACAACGCCAGACGCGTAAGTTGCGAAAACGTGGTAAAAAAACTGCAGCAGGTCGATCCCTCGATCAAGGCTTTGCGGGATGTGTCCATGGATATGCTTAAAGCCAATAAGGCGCTCCTCGACCATCAGGATTACCTCAAAGCTCTGCACGTCGTCGGGGAATGCGAAAGAGTCGTTGCCGGAGCGAAAATGCTCGAAAACAACGACATTGAAGCATTCGGAAAGCTGCTGTTTGAATCTCATGAGAGCTCAAAAGTCAATTTCGACAACAGTTGTCCCGAGCTGGATTGCCTGTGCGAACTTGCCACTTCGATTCCCGGTTGCCTGGGCGCGCGCCTCAGCGGCGGCGGCTTCGGCGGTATCTCCATTCACCTGGTGGAAGCATCTTATGCGGATGAGTATTGCGAACGGTTGAAAACCGCCTACAAGCTCCAGACCGGCAAGGAAACTGAGACTATTCAGTGCTGCATCGGTGCGGGCGCTCACGTAGAACGCATATAAAAAATATGGATGCTCCTTATATATTTTAGAAATTTTTTTTTGACATATCAATAAATCATGATATATTAATATTATGTAGAAAAAGCAAATCATTTAAGGAGCATAGTAAAATGAAAGTTATAATAGTAGGTGGAGTAGCGGCGGGAGCTAGTGCGGCAGCGCGGTTGCGGCGTTTGAACGAAAAGGCGGAGATTATATTATTTGAGCGTGGAAAATATATCTCTTATGCCAACTGCGGTTTACCGTATCATTTGAGCAAGGTGATACCGGAAAGTGGAAGTTTGCAGGTGGTGTCGGCGGAGATTTTTTCCAAACGTTTCAATATAGACGTCCGCACCGAAAGCGAAGTGATCAAGCTCGATCCCGCGGCAAAAACGGTATCCGTGCGACATGATAATGAGACTTACACTGAAAAATATGACAAATTATTGTTGGCGACCGGCTCCAGTCCGGTAATGATGGATCTACCGGGAACGGATACTGATAAGGTCATGCAACTGTGGACGATCCCGGATATGAACAAAGTGATTGCCAAGCTCGACGCCGGAGCTCGGAGAGCGGTCGTGGTCGGAGCCGGATTCATCGGACTGGAAGTGGCGGAAAACTTACGTGAACACGGCATGGAAGTAACTATAGTCGAGCTCGCGCCTCAGGTATTACCGACTATTGACGCGGAAATGAGTTCGTATCTGATACAGGAGCTGTATAATGCGGGGATAGACCTGAAGCTGGGACACAAAGTCATTGGATTTGAAGGTTCTTCTGAATATTGCGCGATTCTGGACAACGGAGAGAAACTGCCTGCCGATCTGGTGATGATGTGTGTAGGAGTCAAACCCAACAGCGAACTGGCGGCGGACGCCGGTTTGACTTTGGGTTCCCGCAGACACATTGTAGTAAATCCCTCATTGCAGACCTCGGACGCTGATATATATGCCGCCGGAGACGTGATCGAAGTAAATGATCCGGTAAGTGGAATGCCCACCGCGATACCGCTGGCGGGTCCGGCAAACAAACAAGGCAGAATTGTGGCTGATAACATCGCCGGGGGAAATTCAACTTATTCCGGCAGCCTCGGCGCGGCGGTTATCAAGGTCGGTACGCTCACCGCCGCCAGCGTGGGTTTGACCGAACGGCGGTTAAAACAGTTGGATATGCCTTATCACAAGATATATACCCACCCCGGAAGCCATGCCTCTTATTATCCCGGCAGCGCCATACTGCATCTTAAATTGTTGTTCGCTCCTGATGGACGGATATTTGGCGCGCAGGCTGTTGGAGCCAAAGGGGCTGACAAGCGTATAGACGTGATCGCTACGGCAATGCAGTGCAGCAAAGATGTACATGATCTTGCCAGATTGGAGTTGAGCTATGCTCCGCCTTATAATTCCGCTAAAGACCCGGTGAACTTTCTGGGAATGGTTGCCGAAAATATTCTTGATGGATATACCGATGTGGTTTATGCCGATGCGATTCCGGCTGAAGCGTTTCTGGTGGACGTTCGCGAAAATGAGGAATTTCTGTGCGGTACCATTCCCGGCGCGATAAATATTCCTTCCGGACAGTTGCGTTCTAAACTTGAAGAACTGCCCAGAGACCGTAAGATAGTATTAGTATGCCGGGTGGGATTTCGGGCTTATGCGGCGGAAAGAGTGCTTAAACAGCATGGTTTTGACTGTGCCAATTTGTCTGGCGGCTTTTTCTCTTATCAAGCCTTTCATCAGAAACCGGTGCCTGTGGTGCATAATCAGAACCATGCGCCCTGCGATATTCAACCTGCCGATGACCGGCGCATACTTGATGTTCGTTCGCTTTCATGTCCCGGCCCGGTGGTGCGGCTGAAAAAAGAGATCGATACGATGGCTGACGGCGCGGAATTACTGATACGAGCTCAAGGGTCGTTCGCTCCTGATCTTAACAATTGGCTGAAATCCGGCGGACATGAGCTTGTCGGCATGGATGTAAAAAACGGAGAGCTGGAGGCGATCATCCGCAAACGTTCCGGTTCAACCGCGGCTTCGGAGCCTGCTCCGAAAAACAACAGTGCGGCGATTATTCTTTTCAGCAATGACCTGGATAAAGCGTTGGCGGCGTTGATCGTGGCATGCGGCATGGCGGCGGCGGGAAATAAAACATCGATCTTTTTTACCTTTTGGGGATTGAGTGTATTGCGCAAAAATCCGGCGCCAATGGTGAAAAAGTCGCTGATCAGCCGGATGTTCGGCTTCATGCTTCCCAATGGAGCAAGAAAACTAGCACTGTCCAAAATGAACATGGCGGGCATGGGCACGATGATGATGAAACAGGTCATGAAGCGTGAGCAGGTGCCAACGCTTGAAGAGCTGCTGCAACAGGCAAAGGAACTGGGTGTGGAATTTATTGCTTGCGAAATGGCGATGGATGTGATGGGACTTCAACGCGAAGAACTTATCGGCGTTGATGAAGTAGCGGGCGTAGCCAGCTTTGCGGCGCTCGCCAGTAACGCCGGAACAACGCTGTTTATATAAATGCACATAACCACGGGCTGAAACTTGAAAAATCCAATGTCATGTGATAATATCTTCGTCATGAAAAAACGTAAAATATCACCGGAATTTCTCAATGCCATGGCCGAGGCCGTAAAAATACTCGGTAATGGACAGCGTTTGCAAATTATTGAACATCTGGATATTCATGGCGAAAGCAAGGTCAGTGACATCGTCACCGCCCTGAGTGCGCAACAGGGGGCGATTTCACAGCATTTGAATAAAATGCGTATCGCCGGACTGGTGAGCTGCCGTCGGGAAAGCCGGGAAGTTTACTATCAAATAGCCAACGAAGCTCCTGTCACGTTGCTGGATTGTATTCGCAGAAAATATGAACAAAATCTGAGGAGTAAGCCATGACAGGTCATCTTCGGGTACTGTATTTATGTGCCTTTTTATCAGATTTGAGAATTTTTTTTAGTACAAAGAGCCTTTCAGCTTGAAAAATCCTGGAAAGACATCATATTAGTATATGGTTAGCGGCAGTTTTGCGGTTCCATGATCGTTTCCGGTATGTGATGAACATAAACAACCTAATTGATGGGCGTCAGGCTTTTTGTTTTTCCCGCATGGTATATGTTTCCGATTGAAATACCTGTGCAATAAAGAAGCCCGCAGGAAATAATGCAGCATTATTGTGAACATTGTAGAAAATTTGTAGAAGCGCGCCGGGCGCAGTTTTCGAGCTCGCTGATATGTTCGATATGCGGCTCCGAATTCGGCGCGGATTTTCTTGCAGGCGGAACTATCGTCAGCGGGTTCCGTATCGAGGAGGAGATCGGTCGAGGAAGCTTTGGGGTGGTATATAAGGCTCTACAGCTCAATTTGGAGCGCATGGTGGCGCTCAAAGTGCTTTCCGATGAACTTTCCAGAGATTCTAATTTTGTAGATAATTTTTTTCGTGAGGCAAGGCTTGCCGCCAGTCTAAGTCATCCGAATATAGTCCAGGCATTTGACGCCGGAGCGACACCGGAGGGCATATATTATTTTGCCATGGAGCTGATCGAGGGGGAAACACTCGAATCGCGAATAAGCCGGGTTGGGCGCATGGAATGTACTGAAGCGGTTCCGGTGGCTTTAAAGATTGCGCGCGCGCTGGATTACGCTTGGGAGAGACAAAAACTTACACACGGCGACATCAAGCCGGAAAACATTATACTTAACAGCTCTGGTGAGGCAAAACTTGCCGACCTGGGTCTGGCCAAGACCGCTCATGAGGAGCGCACCGGTCATCTTATGGTAACACCATTGTATGCCCCGCCGGAAGTGGTGAGCGGGGTGGATAATTTTGATTCGGTCAAGGCCGATATATATTCATTTGGCGGAACCTTTTATCATATGCTCGCGGGGGCTCCGCCATTCAATGAAGAGGATCCGGACAGGGTTATGGAAATGCATCTAAACCAAATTCCGGAATCGTTGGGAGCACGCTTCAAAATAAATTCCGATGTATCATTCATCACCGACCGTATGCTGGCTAAAAATCCCGATGAAAGACCGCAAAGCTGGCGTGAGATCGTGGAATTTCTGGAAGCAATTGACCTGGAATTGCCGGTTATGAGTAAAAGCACCCGCCGTGCTCCGATTATGATCAAACCCGCAAAAGTTTTTGCGTCTCAGAAAAAACTGGTGTATTTACTTGGGGCGCTGGTAGTGCTGATCCTCGTGTTGGGCTCATTGGTATGGAGCTTGTCCGGTGGCGGCAAAACTGTACATTCAGCTCAAAATGGCGCCAGTGGTAAAAACGGAGGAAAAGATTATGAATGGAATAAACTCAAGACGGATATAAAGTTTCTCAGTGAAGGGAAGGCGCTCGAGCTGGTTAGCGAATATATCGGCGGGAAAAAAGGAGATATTCCCGAAGATGCCCTGAAAACCCTCAGCTCCCTGAAAAAGGAACATGAAAAAGCCGAGCAGAGAAAGCAACTTGCCGATGAGTTCGATACAGAACTTACCGCCCTGAAAAAAGAGCTTTCCGATGATCTTGCGCTTATCCCGCCTCCACGGCTGGCATCTTTGCAAAACCGTGTGGTTCATATGTTTAAAGAACTCAGTGAACACAAGTTTCTCCAAAACCGTGTGTCTCAGGAAGACAAAAACTTTTTCGATGGCAAGATTAAAGAGCTTAATGAGGCGATCCTGAACAACCGTTCCCAGGCGGGGTTGCTTCAGGCGGCGGGATTAGATCAGCAAAGAATAAATGATCTTAATGAGAGAAAAGAGCAGTCCAGAGTTCTAAGCGTCGCCAATGATGAGATAGATCGTTTCGTCTCCGCCGTCGCGGATTTCAGCTCCTACAGCGGTGAACAGCGCGATATGAAAGCCTTTTCGCTATGCTTTCTGGATATATCCGTCAAGGATTTGCCGGAAGCGCATAACCGGCTGTTCAATTTTATCAGGGAAGTCTATCGACGCCAGGAAACCTCAATGAATCTGCTTATTGGCAATAAAGAACTTTTTTATGGCACGGTGCCGTTTAAGGGCGGATCATATGGAGGCTATGAGATTGCCAGTATCGATAATAATACGATTACTTTTAAAAAAGATCTGGATTATGGCACACGTAGAAAACCTCTGCCTCTGGCCGGGCTAAGCGAAAAAAATCGCTTCACTCTTGCCTATAGCGTTCTCGGACGCAAAGACGTAATCATAAAACTCAACCCGGATTCGTGCATACTGATTCTGCGTGGATTGCTAAATTATGGACGTTATAAAGAATTTGACGAATTTCTGAACGATGCCTATCAGTTTTCAGATGAACAGAAGCAATTGTGGCGGGATTTGAAAACAGCATTGCAGAATTTCTCCGTTGATTCTCTGGCTGTAAAACTCTGGCGACAGACCATGTCAGCCATCGCCGCCGGAAACTACGCCGAGGCAATGCGTACTTTGCGGGAAATAAAAAGCTCATATCCTGAATCGGATTTCGTCAGAAGACGCAAAGAGGAACTCTCTCACACAGAACGCATGCTGTTCAGGATCTCACCTCTTATACAGGCGGCGCAGAGTTTGGAATATTTCAAAAAGATGGAGCGAGACGGCAAACCTGGAATGGCTTTCCAGGCCGCGATCGTCAACTGGGGACGTTATGGACAATTAAAAGAATTACCACACAATATCGCCGGCGAATTGATATCCGCCAGAAACAAAGTGATTTCATGGTTGGGAACGGAAAAGTTCAATCAACGAAAGCTGCCATTTTTCATGTGGGAGCACTGCCCCATAGGCAGTCTACTGGCATGTGAGAAAGATTTTTTCGCTAATTTTCCGGCGGCAGATTTGCAGCAAAGCTTCACACTCGCGGCGGGAATGGACGCCGGATTATGGGATCACCTGGAAGAATACAGTTTGAACATCAAGGAACCGGGAAAATTGCCGGACGCTTATCGTCAGGCAGGACTTGAACGCCTGGCGGTTACAGTGGCGTTCAGCTATGGGTTGGTGGCGCTTCGCTATGGTAACCGTGCGTTGCTTGAGACAATGAAAAACGAACTGGCACGCATGGCGGAAACGGGCGACACGTCAGTAAAAACCGTATACGCGGAATTTTTACTTCAGCTGCGACGCGGAAATGAATTAAAAAAGCTGATAGACTCCTTTGATTTCAATGCCGACGCCTCGCCCGAAGCATTTCGTCTGGGGCTCTGTGATTTGTATAATGTATTACAGGATCCACAGATAGATATAATAAATTTCAGCCGTAAGGTCAAATCCTATCGGCTGATATACGGCGAAAACAGCACTCTGCTTTGTGATCTCAGATGGATTCAAGTGGCGGACAGTATTATTAATGACAAGTTCAACTACACGGATATTGACACTTTAAAGCGGAATAAATGTTTTAACGCCGATATTTGTTCCAGAATAGTGCTGGACGCGACACTGGCTGCATTCTCCCGCCGGGCTCTGCCGCTAGACGCTCTCAAGGAGATCATAAAACTATGCGATTTGAATATCTCCGGCAATACCGCTTCTTCCAGTTTGTGGCAGAAGAAGATCATCACCGAACTCGCCTTGTGTGAAAACATGGAGCAACTGGAGTTGACTATGGAGAAAATCGTTAATGATCGGAGAGTGGCGTCATATACTTTCTATCCGGAATGGGTCATGTTGCGCGTAGGACTGGAAAACGTTATCCGGGATGTTCCGTCAGAAAAACTTCCTGAAATATATGGCGATTTTATAATTTACAGCCCGATATTTTCAGAAGCTGAAAAAGATGCCATGAGTCGCATAAGCAATGATCCCGTTGGACATATAACCTCTTTGTTCGAGTCGGAAAGATATTCCTCCGCCTACTGGAACGCCATCTTTGGCATGTTGCTTCACTTTTATAACAACGCCGAAAGTGTAAAGATCCGCGCGATTCTGGATAAATACGCTAATTCGCTCAGTCGTGAGGAAAAATTGTTTCTGGATCGACTTTACAGGAATATGTTGAGGTGAACTTATGGCGGATATTCTTATAGTCGATAATGATGCGTTTGCCCTTGCTCAACTGGAGGATTACCTATGTGCCGAAGGGTATTCCATTGTTTCCGCCGACAGTGGCGGAACTGCGCTGGAGTTAATCCGGGAAAGGGTCTTTGACCTTATGATAACCGGATTGAGAATGCCTGATATAGATGGAATTGCCTTGATGAAGATGGCGCAAAAAATTCAGTCGCATATGGTTACAGTGGTGATGCCGGACGCTTCCGGCATGTCCGACGCGATAACCGCAATGAAATTTGGAGCTTATGATTATATCGTCAAACCTTTCAGATTTGACGAGGTGATGTTTATCATCGGTCGCGCCCTGTCCTATGAAGATCTGTTGTCCGAAAACAAAGTACTGCGGAGTTCGATGTTCGGCAGGCGTTCCGGCTATGAATTTGTCATCGGCGAATCCAGACAGATGCTGGATGTGTTCCGAGTAATCGAAAAGTTGTCCGGGACAAATTCCACGGTGCTCATTTCCGGCGAAAGCGGTACCGGTAAGAAGCTGATCGCCCGAGCCGTTCACAGTACCAGTGCGCGTTCGGCTAAACCCTTTATCAAGGTTAACTGCCAGATGTTGCCGGAAGCGGATTTTGAAACCGAAATGTTCGGTTGTGGCTTAAAAAAAGGTTTTTTCGAGCTGGCGCATCAGGGGACGATATTTCTTGAAGGCATAGACGCTACTCCACTGGCAAAGCAGAACAGGTTACTGGAGACGCTCCGGAGCAGGATGATCCGGGGCGCTGACGGAGTGAACAAGGCCGTGGACGTCAGGATTATCGCCACTTCCGATGAGGATTTGTCGGTGATGGCGGAACGGAATGAGTTCAACCCTGAGCTGAATCGGCATTTGAGCTGTATAAAGGTCGAGATGCCGCCACTCAGAAAGCGCAAGAACGATATCCCCTTGCTGATCCGTTATTTCTGCCGGGAGCTGGAGCGCGAACAGAGCCGGCGGATAGATTTTTCCGCCGACGCCATGAAATTACTTTCCGCCTATAGCTGGCCGGGCAACATCAGGCAACTGGAAAATCTGGTCAGGCGAACGGCAGGGCTGAGTGAAAGCGGTGAGATTGGAGCCGATGACCTGCCTCAGGAAGTGATCGGGTTCAAAGTCAACCGGAAAAAGAAAATAGAAAACAACGGGTGGAGTGAGAGCAAAAGTTTTGTTCCGCTTAAGGAATATATGAAAAATGCCGAAGCGGCTTATATTTCCAATGTCATTGAGCATTGCGACGGCAACAAGGAAAGCGCTGCGGAAATACTTGGCGTCAGCCTGGCTACACTGTACAGAAAACTATAAATCAAGGATATATGGATTATGAAAACATTAAAACTGTTCTCCGCATTGATCGGATGCGCCGTCATCGCCGGTTGCAACCTCGAAAATATGAATCAGGATAACGCTGAAAAAAGCAGATTCCCCGATGACGGCAAGCCGCATTATGTGGTAACCGTACACGAATATGTCAAATATCCCGGCGCGAAACAACTGGAAAAAGATATACCTACTTTTTCCGGGAGAAACATTTGCGTAAATGTAAACAATTTTATTCATTCACGTTATATTGAGGATATTGAAACCATTCCCATGCCGAATAAACCGGGATTTTACCACCTTAAAATGAAGCTCAATTCGCGAGGCATAAAAATGTGGATAAATATAGCAGTCCGCTTTAAGCATCAGGGGATGGTGTTTGTGATTGACGGTATGGCATACCGGATGTTCAATCCGGGGATGGTTGATGAAAGTACCGGTTGGGTCGTTGTTGAAGGGCCTTTTGACAGCTTCACTGCCGACGCTTTGAAGCATTTTGGTAAAAAGAATTATGAGATATATAATCCCAGTAGCTGGTTTTAACCGGAATCAGCCGCGCGGATTCTTTTATATAAAAGGGGGAGAGAAAATCGGGCAAGTATTATTGCGTATAAAACACTAGTGCTACTGTGCGCAAGTCCCTGACCCCCTTTATGCCTTCAGGGCTTTGCCTTGATATGTCCATTTGAATGGCTTGCTCATGG
>JAFGXT010000344.1 GCA_016936495.1 Victivallales bacterium | reverse complement strand
GCCATGCCGTCGCCGATAAACAGAAAAACATATTTGACCGGTTTGACCGGAGTTAAACCGGCACCTGCGAACATCGTAAAGCTGGAAATAAACAACGCGCAAAAAACGGCAAAAGCCACATACAGCTTCAAGATTAGAACTCTTCTAAATAAACCTGTTAACATTTTTTCTCCAATTGCAATGTACGATAATATTCGGGCGACATCACACAATAATACCCAGCGTCGCTTCTTTCAATACGTTTAAATTAAAAACATTACAAAACACGATCAGGATCAGACTGAATCCAATCCTGATCGCTCCATTTCTCTCTCAAAGTTTATTCATATCGCCATAAAGTTAACGATTTACGGCGAATACATTACGATAGTACAAACTTCTGTAATTGATCTTTTCCACATGTCCATCCGCCATCACAAAATTGCTGTGTCCATTATGGCGCATAAAACTCAAAGCACCGGCACGTTCATTGACCAGGACAGAAGCATCCACGACGTCATCAAGAATATTCGGCATCCAGGTCTGAACAGCAGGATCCCAGGCGAAGGGGTAAGTGTAAAAGCACGGCGTACTCTGATTCTCAATGGTTGCGTCTTGATAACCATCGGCAACCAGCATCACTTCCGAATATCTTTTTATTTTTTTAAGTGGAGTCTGACTAAGTCCGTTATCATTCCCGCCGAACACATAAGGGTTGGCTGAATATGTGATAAAACCTCTGGATGAAATATGTCCTCCAAGCGGAGGTTGTGCTTCAGGACAGTAAAATGGAGTATCAGTATTGGCTGTTATTTGAGCATTGATATATGGTACAAGAAACGCGGTGTAATAGAAATTCTGAGTCAATCCGTCCAGTGTGGTCATGCCGTAATGCGGTGGAGTATAAGTATCGTAATCATTTGAGTACATTGTAGCGGCAAGTCCGATTTGTTTGAGATTACTGGTACACTTTGCCAGACGTGCGGCCTTACGCGCATTGCCCAGAGCCGGAAGCAGCATCCCTGCTAAAATTGCAATGATGGCTATCACTACGAGGAGTTCGATGAGTGTGAAATCTTTCAATTTTTTCATAGTTGCATATCCTTTTCTTTAAAATTATTTGCAAACACATTTGACCTTACAACAACAATTATAATTCATTTTAAGAAAAAAGTCAAGCTGTTTATTTGACTTTTCAACAACTTAGAGCTATATTTAATTCATAAAGTGAATTTTAACCGAAAATTAATAAAATGTAAAACGGAGCACTTATGAAAAGTATTCTAGTTCTGTTCACTCTGATGTCGGCATTGACTATAAGCGTATTTGCAGATACAGCGGTAATCCTGATTCCGGGGAGTGATGACGTTGCGGCTACCGAGCAGCAAAGAAGCAGAGCGCAAGCGGAATTATTCAGGAAGTGGCTGGATAAACAAAACTTAAAAGCCGCAATAATGAATTCTTCTGAGTTTACCGATGGCGCGAGTGAAACTAGCAGACTTGTTTTTGTAAGCAGCATCTGGAACTACAGTACACCGTTACAGCAAAGTCTTACTTCAGTTCTTAATAAAGGTGGAACTATTATATGGCAAGGCTTCACTGCGGGGCGTATTAATATCAATCCGGGAATGCTGGCTTTTCTTCGTCAGGCGGCCGGCACAGACTATCGTAAATACGCTTATGACCCCATGCTCGGTCAGGGGGCAGTGGATCAATACATGTTCATCCGACCGGAGACGACGGGGGAAGCAGCCGTTATATGGAAAGGAGAAATTCCGCCAATGCTGGCGATGTTCGCAGGCGAGAAATTCGATATTCATGCGGTTGAAAACGGATTTTCCGCCGGGGAATGGCTTCAACGCGACCGTAAAACCTCCAACGGCACCGCGCTTATCATCAAAACATTTCCTTCAGGCGGGGCTTCAATCATGCTTTCGCTTTACAATTTCAATCTTGCGGCGGAGGATAATAAAGACAATCTGCCGTCCTACCATTCCGCGATTATGCTTGAGAAAATTCTGTCATGGCGCGGTTTTACTTTAAAAACAGAAAAGGCCAGTACCCCTGTTGTTGACGCAAGTCCAATAAATGACCGTGCGGTAACTCTGGATTACGAATGCCCCAGATCAATGTGGGTATGGGTTACGGATGATGCTCTGGATCCGAAAAAAGGAAGCGATTTAATAGAATTCAGTCGCAGACGTCATGTCGACATATTATACTTATATACAGGCTCACAAAGCATATTTAAAGGAGAAGAACGAATAAAACTACGGCGCTTTATTGCGGCGGCTCACGCTGCAGGGATAAAAGTAGAAGCTTTAGATGGCTGGAAAGAGGCAGTATACCCGGAAGAACAGGGTAAATTTTTAAAATCACTGGAGAATGTGCTCGAATACAATAGTACAGTGGAGGCAAAAGAACGTTTTTCCGGCTTTCAATCGGATGTCGAACCGCAGTGCCTGGAAGCCTTCCATACCAGCCCGGACAGTCGCAAAAAAATTGAGCTCAATTACGTTAAATTGCATTATCTGTGCCGCCAGCTCATAGACAGCTATAAATTCAATTATGATTTTAAATTCGGGATGGCGGTATCTGAACACCTTGACGCCGATGCAAAAAAATGGAAAGTAAACTATGCCGGACGTGAATTATCCGTACTGGAGCACTTTCTTTCCATATGTGATTATCTGGCGATCATGTGCTATTATGACACTCCGGACATGACAATCCGCCGATCACAAGGACAAGTGGACGCGGCAAAAAAGGCAGGCATAACCGCCTGGGTAGGATTTGAAAGCCTGGACGTGCATTCCAGCTTTGGCGGCTCGCGCTCAATAACCTATTATGAAGAAGGACTTGAGCAAATGGAAAAAAATATGCGCACGGTCTATAAACATTACCAAAACAATAAAGGCTTCGGCGGACTGGCTCTGCACTATTACACCTCTCTGCGCAGACTGCCGGACAAACCCAGAGATATACAGTTCAAGCAAGGTCCTGCGCTGCAAGCTCCTTATGTCAGCCAAGTCAATATAGACGGAAACACAAGTGACTGGAAGTTGACTCCGCAACTGAAGGCCAACTCTGCTACCCATGTGGTTCATGGACAGGAAAAGTGGCATGGAAAAAATGATCTGTCTATGACCGTACATACGGCATGGGATGAGCAAAATATATATTTTCTGGCGGAAATCACTGATGACATACATGTATCAGGTGACGGCGGTGAAGACCTCTGGAAGTGGGATCATCTGGAAATCTGGCTGCAAGCAGGCAAAAAACGCTTTCAGATTGGAATAGCGCCAAAAGATTTCGCAGAAAAAAGTACTTACATCCATGTGTGGCACCCGCTGGAAATGTCTCCAAAGCAAAGATCAGATATTGCCGATCAGATAAACTGCGCCGCAGTCAAAACCACAAATGGTTATATTATTGAAGGGCGCATTCCGGTAAGTTCATTGGGAATATCAGAACTAAAACAAAACGATAGCGTCAATATACTCTTCGAGTTGGGAGATGCGGATAAGAAAAATGAAGCGTGCCGTACCATGCTTTCAATAGCTCCGAGCCGCGAACGGGAAATTCAAACAACATACGCACGCATGAAGTTGAAAAAATGATAAGTATGATGTTAATTATAAAACAGGGAAAAACGCAGTAAAAGAACCGGACACCCGGTTTCACTCCAAATATATGTTAAGCATGAGAAACAAAGAAGATATGATGGCGGCAGGACGCCAGTTGATCAATACGGCCGCGATAATGCGCTATCTGGCTGAAAATGGTCCCGCCAGTCAATTGCAGGTGGTGAAAGATACTACCTTGAGACGGACATCTATATTCAATATATTTGAACAACTTGATCAGGCCGGATTGGCGGTAATAAGTTCTAATATACAGCCAGCCGGAAAAGGCAGACCATCTCAGTTGTGGGATGTCAACCCTGACGTCGGCAGCTTCTTTGTCGCCTATCTTGCAAACTCCGAAGAGCATTACGGCGTATATGACTTCTGCGGCATCCAACAGGAAAAAGTATCCTGCAAAAGTGCGGAAAAATTTGATGATGCACTATCCCGTATGATAGAACACTTTCGACACTGGCAGAAACAATACTGTTTTCGCGGTGTGATCGTAGTGCTTCCAGGAGCCGTAGAGCCGGAAAAAGGTACGGTAATATTTTCCCGGACATGGAATATAGAAAAATTGCCGCTGGCTAGTAATCTGGCGGAGATGCTTTATGAATATGCCCCGGATATCCCGATTATAATAGAAAACAATGCCCGCATGGCAGCATGGGGAGAAAAAAAATACGGTTCCTGCATAGGCGCCAATAATTTTATCACTTTACACCTGAACAGCGGTCGCTGTAATGGCAGAAGAACTCCTGTCGGAGTAGGTAGCGGAATAATTCTTAACGGCAATTTATACGGGGGGCACGGAGGCGTTGCCGGAGAGCTGGACAACGCCTGCTATAAATTATTCAGCAAAATATACAGCAATAACAACTTCCCGTTGTCTCTGCGCGATTTCACCCCTGATGTACGCAAAAAATTTGCCGCTCAGCTAGCGGAAAACTTTGCGCACCTGGTAAATTATCTGGCTCCCGAGCGATTGGCTATAATTTTTGACCATGAGACGGCAACACCTGACTTTACCATTGCTTTTAAAAAAGCCCTGTGCAATCAGATAATACTGGGAAATGCCGAAACCTTCCCGGTCGTGATTTGCCCCGATGGCGTAGGTGCGATAATGCGCGGAGCTATTTCCTTACTGCGTGAAAAATATTTTCATGACAGTGCTGATTTTCTGAAACTGCTGACTCAACGCCTCAAAATAAACTCATAGCTCCTCTGGCATTTTCGCTATTTGCCGCCACGGGTTATAACTTTCACATTTCTGAACATGAATTTATTGTCACTGAGCCGCAACGGTTTGCCGCTGGCGGTACTGATGTTTTTGAGCTGGACTTCCCGGGTTATGAAATAAGGGAACTTCTCCACATAAGCGGCGTCAGTTCTATCAAGATTGAAATTGGCAAATATCGCCGGACCATTATACTTTTCCGGGTGATTTGAATCATCAATGCGAAGCTTGTCGATAACTATACGCTCCGGCATATAACAGGTGTATCCGAAATTATGTTGTCCGGAATAATGACCGCCGATGATGCTGGCGTTGATCGGATACGTTCCCGCCGCAGGAACAAACACGCAGTTGCGGATAATAAATTCTCCCTGCCAGGTACTGCCGTAATCGGCACGCAAATAGATAAAATGCCTTGCATTAACGGTGCTGCCCTTTATGGTAAAAGTTCCGCTACCGATAAGATTAATGCCCTGATGCCCTAATGTAGAATTGCGAATAGTAGCGTTAGCCACACCCATGTGAGCGTCAAAACGGGAAAGAATACAGTTATCATAGACAAGATTTTTGCTGTAATTGGATGCCATAACACCCCAGAACTTACTGTCGTTTATATCATTGGTCTGACGACAATTGACGAAAGACACGTTCAACGCGCGGTGAACATGTATGTCGTAGCTGCCCATGGACACAGGTTTTCCCGCCGAACCGATGGTCTTATAAGTTTTGCGTCCGGTAAAGATGGAGTTTTTAACGGTTACATAAGCGCACTGACCGACACTGATAAATCCCATATATGGAGCGCCCTGCTTCCCCTCGCCGGTAACCCGATGTTCCAATCCGTCCACTATCACGTTTGAGCGTTTAATGGTGATGCCCCGATTGTAATAAGTGTATTTTGATTCGGCTGCGTTGGCGATGGTGGTGAAACGTCCGCCGCTAATTGTCAGCGTCGTCTCATCAACAGGACGGGCTAAGATGTCTGTTATCTGGTCGAAATCCCAGATAATTGGCGCGTCCATGTCCACATTTCCGTCTTTGTCCACGATAAAGGTATCCGTCTGCGCCTTGCCGTCATTCTGGTTCAAGCCCATGCGGATATAGTGCTTAACTTTGGAGTCGGTAACGGTGATCAAGCAGGGACCGGGCAAAGAAATATCAAGTTTCTTCTGGTTTCTCTTAAGCGAGGATATGCCTTGTGGGGTAAATGACTGTAATTTTGAGTCTACCTGAAAAACATGATTTTGACGATTTTCCACATTGGTGTCGTCAATAATGAACGCGGCGGTGCCAAAATCGGTGTCCGTTTGAATAAAAACAGTACGATCCTTGCCGCTGATGTAGTAAGTAGCGTTATCATCTGCTTTTACAGGGAAACCATGTTTATTGGCATAGGCGTGAGCCTTGGCAATGGCGTCTATATCACAGGTCTTGCCATCACCTTTTGCGCCGAACTGACTGTAGTAAACTGTATCGGATTTCGCAGTGAAGGCAGTTCCACATAAACCGACAGATACTATTGCCAAAGTCATAGCACCGCTAATTTTCCGTTTTCTGTTACTAATCATTATATTCCCTTATCAAAGTTGTTGTTATTTTACGGCTCCTTAGCCAAAATATTTGTCTATCAGTTTTCCAGCATCCAGTAATTCTTATTGGAGTCAGCGGCATTTTGGCTTATTTCTGTAAAGCTCCGGCTTGAGACATGCCCGTCCACCCATACTACATTGGTGTTTTTACCATTTCCGTGTACAAAGCCCATCTGCCAATTTCTTGTGGGAAGTGTATGACTTGTCCAGAAATACGCACTGGAGCCGTCATAGCCGCTATCAGAAAAATATATTTTAGAGGAAGGATTCTTCACACGACCAAGCTTCATGCCGGGACTTCCGATACTCCCGTTACTCCATACAATACCGCAACGCCAGTTGATAGCATAATTTGCGGAAAACCTGTATATACTTGCAGACGACGATTTCCACCATATGCGATTACTAGGACACATAAATTCAGTGAGCACCGGCTGATTCGGCGCTGATACCGCAGGCAACTTAGTGCCATTTTTATAATGCCAAAGAACGATATTCCAATGGGTTTCCATAAATGAATTGATACGAACACCATTGCGATTCACGGTTATCATGTTATCATCGTAATCACCGGAATACATGAAAGCATAGGACGCAACCTGCTTCAAATTATTCATACACAAAGAACTTCGCGCCTTGTCCCGCGCATTGTTCAACGCTGGTAGCAACATACTTGCCAGAATAGCGATGATGGCGATCACCACGAGGAGTTCGATGAGTGTAAAATCATGCGTACTGCGACTGTTTAAAGACCAGTAAACTTTCTTTGAGGACGTGTCATTGACTTTATGCTTATTCATTGTTTTACTCTCCTTTATGAGATGTTAATATGCTAAAACATTATCTACAGTTAAGCTCTTTATATTACGCGGCAAAGCGCAACCACGGCGGGCAATCAGCTCACCTTCCGCCATAAGCGGCTTTGCAGGAAGCGGCAGACTATTTAAAGCCCGTTTTATTTCCTTGACCGCCATAGAGCCAACCATGTCGCGCGGTTCCGTCATAATACTGTACGGAGTCGGTGATTCCCGATTAAATTCGGCTATTTCCCCCCACTGCACCACGGACATGTCTTCAGGAACAGATATATGATGCTTGTCAAGACACTCCTTCAGCCATCCCACCATGTTGTAGGAAACAAATACAGCTGAAATTTCCGGATGCTTCCGTATCGCCGCTTCGATTTCAGGACATTCTCCGCTTACCACATATTCATTGGCTTTTTCAACTCCGCTAAAACGAAGTTGTTCACAGAACACCTCCTGTCTTTCACGAAAAACGTCCACTTGCGTATGCGGCATGTCTATCATCAATATGTATTTATGCCCGATGCTACGTAAATGGCGCACCACCTGGCGCACCGCGTCTGGATAATCACAGTATACCGAAGGCAAACCATCCATTTGCCGATTGATCAAAACCAAAGGCACTCCTTCTGATTTCAACTCGCGTATAGTTGAATGATACTCACTGCCGGGTCTGTCCCATATAACACCTGCAAACCTCCGGTTACGACAAAGCTCGGGCAGGCGTTGAAAAATATTTTCAGTTCGATAGGGTTCTATCTCAAAACCATCCTCATAACCTTGCTTTACCGCGCCAAAAATCAAATCACGATTAAAAAAATGCTCTTCAGCAAGTAATCCTTTATATTCCCGGATAAGTAAGGCGATACGCGGTTTGTCCATTATTTGGGATTGTTCTTCGTCCGGTTCACGCACAAAGGTGCCTTTGCTACGTATGCGCACAATAAGTCCATCTTCCTCAAGGCGTTTCAATGCCGCCCGCATGGTGATGAAAGACACATTACATTGCTTTGCAAAGTCCATTTCCCGCGGCAGCTTCATCCCGACAGGATACTCGCCGGAAAGAATACTCTGCCGCACCTGCTGATAAACCTGGTCTTTCTTTAAACGAGGAACCATTAAAAACTCCGCTTGATATTTAATGATATTATACAATAATATCGTTTGATATTACTTGATATTATACTTCTAGCAATAGCCAAAGTCAATACCCCCAAGCAGGAAAACTTGCAATAAATCAACAACGGACTTGAATTAAGTGAATATTACGGTATAAATTATCCGTAATAAATTCAACATGGGGCTTGCTATATGGTATATAAAGACTTTTCCAGTGAAGCGATAGACCAGGTCAGGGCAGAGCTGGAAGGACGGCAGAATGGACTAATCGCGCCCTTTGATCCTCAGGTGGATTTCGGGAGGATAGTTTTTTCCCGGCAGAAATTCCGGCATGAGAGCATAAAAGGATGTTTTCTGGAGAACGGGGGATATCCGGTCGGGATTGCAGGCGGGAAGTTCGGGGTTGAAAGCGAACCGGTATTCGCCTACATGCTGGCGGCTTTTCCTGCCAGCGACTTAAACTATGAATTTATTGCCTACCGCTACAATCCTAATAAATTTTTTCTGTTCAAAAACGGTCGGCTGACCGGTAGTATAAACGGTCAATTTGTAAGTGATCTGCGGCAGGTGAACAAGTGGGAGATGATAGTTGACGACAAGCTTTCCGGGCATCTGGACGTGCCATCAAACGTTCTACCCTGGGTAATGGAGGTGGAATTTGAGAATACCCGTCCACCCGTTCCGCTGACGGTCTATCCGCCGCCGATGTACACGGGGTTCATGTCCGCGCTGAATTATTATATCCGGCGTACTTTTGCATTTCCGCTGGGAGCAAATGACGACTATGTTTTTCCCGAGCTTCCTGAATTTAATTCGGTAAAAGAGGCGGAGATATATTTCTTCGGTTTTATTTTTTTCCGCATGATGGTATTTTCATCATAGGCGTGCGTCTCAATTTGATGGTGTCCGGGTGCGTTCCAGCTCCATCTGAATTCTTCTGAGCAATTCATTGGGATTGTAGGGTTTTCTGATAAGTTTATGCTCTATGGTGGAGACGTCGATGATATCCCCGGTATAACCACTGCAAAAAAGTATTGGCAGCGCCGGATTTACGGAAGCGATATGATCCGCCACCGCTTTGCCGGATACCCCTGGCAGGAGGACGTCGAGCAGAGCTACTTTGATAGTGTCGGCATTGGCGTCGAAAGCATTTATGCCAGCGTTGCCGTCTTCGGCTTCAATCACGTTATAACCGACTGATTCAAGTAATATCTTCCCTATTTCGCGCACCATATCATCATCTTCAACCAAGAGCACGGTCTCATTGCCACTGGTACTGTAGATACTGATATCGTCGGCGGAGCGAAAAGCATCGGAGAGTTTTATGGTTTCCGACACAATCGGCAGGAAGAATCTAAACACGGTACCCCGGTCGATGGCGCTGTTGACGCTTATGACGCCGCCATGTTTTTCGATAATGGCATAAGTGGTGGCAAGACCTAGACCGGTACCGCCGCCGACTTTTTTGGTAGAGAAGAACGGTTCAAATATCCGTGACTGGAGTTCGACTGGGATACCGCATCCGGTATCGACTATTTCACAACAGGCAAAACGTCCTTTTACGCCGAACGCGTTGCCGGGGGAAACAAATGGCGCGTAGTCAGTTTCGCGCGATGAAATAACAAGTTTTCCGCCATTGGGCATAGCGTCTCTGGCATTTACACACAGGTTCATCAGCACCTGTTCTATCTGACCGATATCCACCAGTACGTTCAGAGTGGAGTCGCAGAGTTTCAATTGAAAATCAATATCCTCGCCAAGAACACGTGAGATCATCTTTTTGAAATTACGCAAAATCAGATTAAGATCCTCGGTGCCCCGATTGTCGCCATCGTCGGAGCGGGAAAAGGTAAGCAACTGGCGTACCAGCTGCCGGGCTGATTTACCGGCGTCGATGATATTCTGCCACATTCCCAGAGCTTTTTCATCGGATAACTTAGACTTTATCAGGTCGCTGTACCCAAGGATTACCTGGATAATATTGTTAAAATCGTGAGCCACCCCTCCGGCAAGCTTGCCGACCGCGTCCATTTTCTGAGCGTGGAGGAACTGACGTTCCAGATTACGCAATTCAGTCATATCCATAGATGTAACGACCACGCCGTTGGTGTGGTGATATGTATCCAATACGGGAGTGGTGGAAATCAGCAATACTCTACCGTCATCGGTACTTATTTCCCGGCGCTGGGCTTCGCCGGAACTGAACGTCTTTCTGACCGGACAATCTTCGACCATAGCATCAGATCCGAAAAGAACATCATAGTAATATGTGCCTTTGAGCTCTCCGGCATTGGCAGTGATATCCAGCGGATTACGGTTAATCCACACTATACGCATATTGCGGTCAAGGTGCATGATAGTCTCGGTGATACTTTGCAGGATCAGTTCGCGTTGTTCGCGTTCCCATTCCAGTTCTTTGCGGGTGGATGCTTCTGCGGAGGTATTCTGCGCGATACTGATGATATATTTCACGCCGCCGGCGCCGTCATACATAGGCACCAGGGTTTCTATTATTTCCACGTCTCTGCCATCCGGCAATTTCAGCGGCAACTCCAAGCTTACACGTGATTCACTTTTATCCGCAAGCCGGGCGCATGCCTTCCGGGATTTCATCATACCCTCCAAAGAAAATATCTTTTCCGAAGGAATCCTGACCAGCGCGTCATGAGACATATCAAACAAGTCGCACCATGCCTGATTAAAATACAATGGTTGTCCGGAAGGCGTAAGCTGGGCAATCAACATCGGAGCATGTTCGAACAGGGTTCTAAAACGCTCCTCACTTGCGAGCAATGATTCCCGGTGCAGATGCTCATGGGTTACATCCTTCATCACTATAATCAGCGCTATTATCTTTCCATCATGATCAATCACGGGGGAAACTGAGACCAATACCTGATGTTCTCCACCGTCCAAAGCTTTTATCGTCGCCGCTGTTCCAGTCTCTACCGCTTTTCCCGATTCCAACGCTTTACGCAAGGGCATTTCAACAGGTTGTCCTGATTCGGGATCAGTCAAACGGAAGACCTCCGACACATATTTACCGGTTATTTCCTCTTCACTCATACCGCAAAGTTTCAGACCTATCGGGTTAACACGCTCTATCCACCCGTCGGCAGTAACGGATATGACCGCGTCCCCGATACTGTCAAAGATGATCTTCAGGTCATTGGACAGGTTACTTATCTCGCGCTCCGCCCGCAAGCGTCTCATCACACTGAATATAAGAGTTACAATTATCATAGCCTGAAGCAGTATCAACGCGGCAATAGACATAACCATATTATAATGCTGATCAAAAAAAGACTGGTTGATAATAGTGGAGCCTTCGGGCAGGTGTCGGGAAGAGAGCTTCCAGCGACTGAGCTGCTTGCGGTCAAAGACATAACCATTGGCATCAAGATCATGCACTGGCAGACTTTCCACGTTCACTCCCCGTATGATCTGCGCCGCGAGCTTTGCCGCCTCCCGACCCTGCGCCAGAGCCGAACTGAATCTGCCGCCGATAATACCCGGATAAATTCCGGTCAGACCGAATACCGGCACATTTTTCAGTCGGGACAATCTTTCCGCGAGCTCCCGCTCACTGACCCAGTAACCGTTTTTATCTCTATACCAATTTGAGAACAGACATATACTGTCATCTGGAAGCTTACTGAGCGTTTCAAAAAGTTCATCGGTGGAAATATCTCTGCCAGATAAAAATCTTATCTCCAATTGCGGATGCCGCCTGAGTATCCCCGGCAAAGATGCGTCAAACACCCGGCGATTGCCAACGCCGGAAGAAGTATTGTCATATACAAACACCGCTTCCCGGGTGCGAGGAAACAGTTTTAACGCCACTTCAACAGTATCGCCGACGCTGACTCTTTCCGTAATTCCGGTAATGTTTTTATAACGACTCGTAAATTCGGGATTGTAATTGTTCACGCCGCAGAAGACCAGAGGAACATCAGGGAACAGGCGTTTACGCTCTTTCAGCATAAAATCGAAAGCTTCATCGTTAATGCACACGACAAGATCAAGAAAATCCCCGGGATATTTGCCGGTCAACATCAAAGCGAAACGTTCATGCTGGGCATCTCCCGGAAAACGCTTGCCGTCGAGAAATTCAAAATACAAATTAGCGTCAGGAAATTGTTTGAGGAACTCTTCTCTGAAAGCATATCCCGCTTCGGTTTCCCAGGAACTGCCTGGATGAAAGGACATAAGGCACAATATATTGGTTTTTTCCTTCGTTGACGGAGCTTCGGCATAAATGCAAAAGCAAAACCAGATATTGAGAATTAATACCACCCCACACAGCTTAGTAATTTTACCGCTCTGATATCTCCGAGCCATGATCCTAAACATTTTTCCCGCCTGTTATTGCGAATATAAAGGTTTCAGCTATTAAACAACTCCTCCCGGAATTGATTATATGTGTCGGGACGAAAAAAGTCAAAACCGGAATTTGCCGAACTGTAAAAATATTTGGATATTTTGATAATCATTCAGTCTTACGGCTCTGACAAAAGTAAAGAAAAAAACCGCAGAGCAGACCGAACATCGGCTTCGTATTAAAAGAAAAATGTATGAATGTTTTTGTTGTCATCGTCATTTTCCATCAAACATTACGTCAATATCTATGATTTAATTGCAATAAAATTTCATTGCAAATAACTCAAATAAAACCATTTACAGTTTTACAACAGCAAAAACACCGCAAAAAGAAACAAAAAAATTGCAATAAATTATATAAATATTGTTGTTTTTTTCCCAAAAAGCAGTATAATTAACACAAGAGCAAAGGAATGAATTATCATTGAAAGAAGATTACGACGATGAATATAGAAACAATAGCTCAAAAACTCAATCTAAGTAATTCGACTGTAAGCCGAGCGCTACGGGATTGCAAAGGAGTAAACCCTAAAACCCGGGCAAAAGTACTCAGGCGCGCCAACGAATTAGGCTATCATGCGCCGAAGGGGGACAATGTCACTCATGGCGTTGCTTTGCTACTGCCGGGGAATTCCATTGATGAGATACACGAATTGGCCAGTCGCTATATGATCGCGATAGGACATGAAGTCGCACAACTGGGCTGGCAGCTATATATGGTTCCAATTCCTTTGCATGAAGCTTCAATTCTTGAGAGAAAAGAAACCTGGCCTAAGGGGCTTACCGGGGAGAATGTGGATTGCTGTATTGTTGTAGACGTCATTTCCGCAAAAGCACGCAAATTGCTCGCCAGTCATTTCAAAGAGAACATTGCCATGATTTCACGTTGTTATTTGGAAGACGGAGTTAGTGGTACCGGTATATCAGATTATGACAGTGCCATGACTGCAACCCAAAAGCTGTTAGATCTAGGGCATGAGAATATCGGTTGGATTGGATCACTGGGAAGTGAGGATATTTCCCGCAAACGTTTTTCAGGGGTTTCCTCTAAGTTATTTGGACAGGGTTTACGTATGCAGGCAGAAATATGGATGGATGAACGTACTCCTCTGGAAATGAAGACGGTCGATTCAATTATGACCGCTTCTTTGCCCGACAATAAAGAGAAATGGCCAACAGCATGGGTGGCGTCAAATGACTGGCTGGCGGCAAAGGCATTGCTTTGGCTTGAAAAACAAGGTTTAAGTTGTCCTGAAAACTTTAGCATAATATGCTTTGATGATACTAGAATCGCAGAGACTCTAGCTCAGCGGAAATTAACATCAATCGTGTGTCCGGCAATAAAAATTGCCCAAGGAGCGGTGAAACTACTGGATTATCGCTGGAAAAAACGAATTACAGAGCCAACTGCATGGATCTATCCGGTTAGCTATCGCGAGGGAGATACAGTCGCTTCTGTATTATAGAAAGAATAGAAAGATTTGTTTGTTAGTTTGTCATCGCACACTGTGAAAGATATTGCTTTAATTTTTAATCACATAAGGAGAAAAGAATCATGAGACAAGGGAAAAAAGCAAAGGAAAGAGTTAAATACACATTCACACTCATAGAACTTCTAATAGTAATTGCAATAATAGCAATTCTTGCTGCGATGCTGCTACCTGCGCTGAGTAAAGCGAGGGATAAGGCGAAGTCGATAGCTTGCGCCAATACGCTGAAAACTTTAGGAACTTATTCCATGATGTATGTAGACACATATGACGGCTGGTTACAGCCCGTAAAAAATTCAACTTGTACTCGACAATGGCCGTTTTATTTGGCTCATGTAATGCCATTGTCACTTGAAGATCATTTAAGCTGGCTAAGATCACCGCTGTTTTTCTGTGCGGCAAAGGTTGATTTAAAGCCTTATAGCTATGCGATGAACTATTATATTAACAACTACAAATTTTCCCGTCTGAAGAAAACGTCGGAGACCCCGAACATTGCAGACTCAATCGGTTCGACTAACACAGGCTGGACCTTGGTACTGCAACATAAAAGTTGGACCGGAACTCATCAGCATGTTGATTTCGGACGTCATCAGAATAATGCTAACATGCTCTACTGTGATGGGCATGTACAGGCTGAGCGTAATGATTCAAAATGGTTTTCAACATCGACTTGGCTACATCAATAATTGATATAAGATTAAAAAGCTGCAAATATCAAAAAAATATAAAAGGACAGAGTAATGAACAACATAAAATTTGCTTTTATTCTATTGCTATTCACTTATCGCGCATTTGCCGGAGACAGTATTAATTTACAACAGAATTATAATGCTCAAGCCAATAGGAATCCCATACCCTTATGCCCCGGCAAGGTCGGTATGGCGATGGATTTTTCCCGTGCCACCCATCCCGCTCGCCTTACAAAAGCCGTACGCCCGGCAAAAGACGGTTGGACTTTTGAAAGCTGGTTCCGGCTTGCCGACAAATATGGGAAATCTACAATTGTCAGTTCTAACGCATGGAGATCATTCATTATTTCCATTGATAACGGAAATTTGGTTTCCGTTCGTTTTCGCAAGGCCGATAACAAATGGTTTCTGTTATCCGGTTATAATGATTTTGTTCCCGGATTATGGTATCATCTAGCCGTTACAATGTCCCCCGATGCCGGAATGAAAATCTATATCAACAGCAAATTAACGGCCATTAAACCTGCCAAAGAAAAAATACTGTTCCATAAAAATGTTTTTATCAGCTCTCTTGGAGCATACACTATCAATCCGTCTGGGTCTTATAATAACATTTTCAAAGGCGCAATCAATAATCCGTGCCTGCATGACAAGGAAATGACGGACAAGGAAGTCGCAGAGAGTTACAATGCCGGAGATCAAAAACTTGGCACTATTCCAGAGGTTCAGCAAGTCTCTTTTCTCAATGACCAAGACTGCAACATTCCTTCAGTGGTGAATATTGCACTTCAAACAAAATTAGTAAACGCCAAAGATAGCGGGTTTGCATTTCTCGCGCAAGCGTTAAAGTCCATAGGTTCAAAACTGACGTTTTCCAACAATAACAAACCGATGAACCTTGTTGTCTCCGGGTCAAACTCGTCAGCACTTCCAAATTATGTAAAACAAAAGATTCCAGCAGAGTGGCCGGCGGAAAGCTATATTCTATCCGTACGCAAAAACCGGATTGACCTAGTGCTGCTGGGCGCAAGTCCCTGACCCCCTTTATGCCTTCAGGGCTTTGCCTTGATATGTCCATTTGAATGGCTTGCTCATGG
>JAFGXT010000343.1 GCA_016936495.1 Victivallales bacterium | reverse complement strand
CCATGAGCAAGCCATTCAAATGGACATATCAAGGCAAAGCCCTGAAGGCATAAAGGGGGTCAGGGACTTGCGCCCAGCAGCACTAGTCTTCGTACAAGGGCAAACCGCTCCGGGTGGCTGGAAAATAAAGATTGACCGTCAGGGCGGCATTATAACCTACGGTGAAGCACAGGTGCTCGGTCCGGCGCTCTACGATTATATCCGCCTGATGAATGCTTTTGTATTCGCACCGGATTGCCAGAAGATTCCCGTTCAGGACAGCAAACTTGTGCTGGCAGCGGTGGATAAGGAAGTAGCTCCGAGGTTCCATCATTTCCTTAACAACACTTATTGGGGAATTGGCTGGACGGTGGCTCGGACTGTTGATTGGTATGCGTCTTACAAACCTGATTCCGATCATGTTTTCAACACCCTGCTGCCTCTGGAAAAATACCGTGACGCCTATCCTGACTATTATATGCTGCAAGAAGACGGCAAACGCCAATATGCGACGCATGGGGCATATATGTCGCCATGCTTGAGCAATGAAGAAGCCTCCGCAATTATGGAGAAACGTTTTCTGGATATGGCTGATGGCAATGATTTCGCATCAATGCTGTTGCTCAGCATCGGGGATCGCCCTGATTTTTGTCATTGCGAAAAATGCCGTGCGAACGGCAATTTTTATACAGACATTATGATGAGGACTACCAATCGGCTGGCACGGCAGATTGCAGCAAAATATCCAGAGAAGAAGGTGGCATTTCTGGCATACCTGTTGTTGACTCAACCAACGCGTCAAGTCAAACCTGATCCGAATGTAATCGTCCGTTACTGCGCCTCACCATCAATCATGCCCTGTAATGTGCATGTTGACTGCGAGGAAAATGCCAAGGCGCTCGCCGAGATCAGGAAATGGTCGGAGATTGTAGGACCAGAGCGCCTCGGAGTCATGGGTTATGAGGAAGTGCGCCCCTGGCATCATCTCAAACAACTGGAATTGTTCAATCGTTATGCCAAAGCCAACTATTATACCTACAGCTGCAATTCTGTTTTTCAGGACAAACAGGCGCTTTATATTACCGGACGCTGGAACCTTGGGGACGAACCCGACAAGGTCATTTCCGAATTCAATAATGCCTATTACGGCGCGGCCGGCGAATACATCACCAAAATTCAGCGGCTGATCGATAACTATTGCGACAACTATGTTCATCAACCCGGAGAAGTGCAAAGCGGTTATTATAGCATAACCGTCAAACCCTATGTGTTTGAACGGAAAACTGTCCTTGACCGCAAGACCTTCGATGCCGTATATCTTTTGCTGGACAAGGCGTTCGAGGCGGCGAAAAACGATGGGGAGGCCGTCCGTAAACGCCTGTTGTTCTTCAAGTTTTACTGGATGCGTACCGATCTTGCCAAGTACCGCTATACCGACTGCGGCGGCCGGGAGGAAACTCTTGCATTCATTCAGCGGCTGAAAGATTTCATCAAGCTTTGCGCGGAAATAAATTCCCTGAAACTTGAATGGCCCGATGCTCAGTTCAAAACCGTCCTGATGCACCATACCCCCGCTCGCCTGTATCTCCAGATGGTCGCCGGGTTGAATCTCCCGACAACCGTGGCAGACTGGACGCAAGAACCGGAACTTCTGAATTTTCTTAAAGCCCCAGAGAAAAGCCTTGTGCGCAATCCTATATCATTTCCCGGTGGAATCGAGTTCAAGCCAGAACTCATGCGCGGCGGCAAAGGGCCGATATTCTATCAACACCAGTGCCCGAGAAAATACGCTAGGATTCTCAGCCGTCCCAGTTCCGGCTTCGCGGAAACTTCCGTTACGCTTTCCCTTGACAAAAAACCTACCGCTCCCCTGTTGTTGGTATTGGAAGGTCTGGACGATGATAAACCTGGCATTTCCACCATGTCAATCAAAGTCAACGGCAAGGAAATATTCTCCAGAGCCAATACTTTTCTAGAAGATAACTGGAGCCGAATGAGTTTTACTATTCCCACCAACACCCTAAATGCGGGAGAAAACCTTATTACCGTCGCCAACACCGTCCAAGACAAGGCGGAAAAGGCGGTTGACGATGGGGAAGTGTTTATTGGACAAAGCGGAAAACAAGATTATACTTGGGGCTGGATTTGCCTTTCCCGCATCTATGTCCTTGACCCGTCCGGAACATTTCAGGAATATCTCGCCGGAACAGAAAAGCCTTGGCGGGGACACCGTGGTGCGAAACTAAAAACAGATCAGGGAAAAGTATTGCTTGAGAATAAAGGCGACCGGGTTGATTTCATTCTTGCCAAAGAACACCGCATCGGACTCAAAGCTGGAGAAGCCATCCGTATAAATGCACGAGGATCCGGCAATGTCGCCTTCGGAGTTGACTTGGTTGATGTAAATGACAAATATCTGCGCTACGGGAATCAGAAGTTTTCACTGAAACCTCAAGGGGCTTCGGCGACAATAACTCTTCCAGCCCACTCCACCGCCGCCGTGCTGATACCCTCCCTTACCAGTGGCGAAGGCGGCGCGGCTATAGAAGACATCTCTTTTGAGATAATCAGAAAATAAAATATGGATTTCGTATGGATATAACAGGAATAATTGTTGACATCACAGGCGATTATCCAGATGGCGGTATATGCGGGATTCCCTGCGGCTGTAAACGGCACTTTTATCGCAGAAGAAGTATTCAAAGAACTGCAAACGGAGAAATGTGATTATAATGAATAGGAACTTTCAACATCCAACCACTTTAACTGAATTGTATAATGACAGGCGTTTTCTGCTGACCGCGCATCGCGGAGCATCGTTTGAATATCCGGAAAACACGGGAATAGCAATGCAAAAAGCTATTGAAGCTGGCGCGGATTTCATCGAATTCGATCTGCGTTCCACTGCTGACCATGTACCGGTTTTACTTCATGATACCACCATAGACCGGACAAGTGACGGCAAAGGCAGACCAGAGAATTTTTTGATGAATGAGCTGAGACAGTTGAATTTCTCATACTTTGTCCACTTTGAACGTCTGGAGAAACCTCTATATGAGCATCTGCCAATCCCCACCTTTGAAGAGATATTGCAAGAATTTCAAGGCTGTGTTTGTATGAATATTCAGATAAACATCGAGGACGATATCGCTATGGCTGAGGCTTGTAGGCTGTTTAGTCGCTACAGTATGTACGATTTCGCTTATCTCACGGTTTCGCCCGACCGGATCGGATTTATCCGGTCAATTGATTCTAAAATAGAACTGTGCATTACGCCGGGGTGGTTGGAACGTACACACCCGGAAAATCTGGATTTATGTGCGGCTAGCGGTTGCCGTTTTGTACAGCCGGTGGCAAAGGTCTGTGACCGTGATACATTCGCTGCGATCAGGGAACGCAAACTCCGGGGGAATGTATTTTTAGCCGATGACCAGGAGAGCGCCAGCGCATTGACCTTGCTTGGAGCCGAAGGGGTGTTTACCAATAAGATTGAACTTCTGAGTCCATTGAGAAACTCAGGAAAACTAACCATCGTAAATTTAGATTAATATAAATCATAGTGAAATGACCTATGGAGCTTAATTATTCTTTTTTTTGTTCATGAGTTTGAGCAAAGTAAAAAAATGGCTGCCTATGAATTTTTTCTCTGAGGCAAGGGACGGCACTGCCAAAACTCTCTGCCGTAACATTTCCCCTTTCGCATGGCTTCGCTCGCTCAGGGGAAAATGTTACAGACGTGTCAAACTTTGGCAAGTTACAATATGTTGCAGGTTAATACATTTCGCCTGCGGCGACCAGCGTTCCGCCGCTGGATCCCGTCCCGGCACTGCCGGTTGAGTTTGTGCCGCTTCGCGGATTTGTTTATTTTGTTTATTTTGTTTATTTTGTTTATTTCGCTGGAAGGGAATAAATAAAGTGCTAAATAAGTATCGTGGTGCGCTTGCTAAAAGTTTCTGACATAGTAAAATATATTATAGAAGCTGGAAATATTTCAAGGGGGCGCCGATGTACCAGAATTTGTATGTGCATATTCCTTTTTGTCAGTCAAAATGCGGGTATTGTTCTTTCTATTCCATTCCCGCTGCGGGAAAGGAGCTGTTTGAAGAATATGTCAGTTCGATGGAGCGCCGGATGGCTGGGTGTTCGATTGCGGGGGCTTTCGATACGGTTTATTTCGGAGGAGGCACACCTTCGGCTCTGCCTACGCCGCTTTTTGAACGATTGTTTCTGGCGGTCAACGCGTATTTTGAAATAGCGCCGGAGGCGGAAATATCCGTTGAATGCAATCCCGAGACTATTGATGAGTACAAGGGAGCTTTGATCAGCGCTTTCGCCAACCGTATAAGTCTGGGCGTTCAGTCGTTCTCCCAGGATATGAGAACGTTTCTGGGACGCAACGCTAATGATCATGATGTAAAAAACGCAGTTAAAATATTCCGTAAATACCATATTAACAGGCTGAGTATAGATCTGATCTATGCCATTCCCGGTCAGACGCTGGCAGGCTGGCTGGAGGAATTGAAGATTGCTGTGGATATGGGGTTTGAGCATATTTCCTGTTATTCTCTGACCGTGGAGGAGGGAACTCCGCTGGCGGAGGCTCACGGTGTGGATGTGGTGGATGATGAACTTAGCGCGGAGATGTGGCACGCCGCCGGAGAGTTTTTGCGTAAATATGGTTTGCGCCGCTATGAAATATCCAATTACGCGTGTGTCGGTCAGGAGTGCCGCCATAATATGAACGTCTGGCATGGTGGCACTTATCTGGGGTTTGGTCCCGCCGCCAGTTCTTTTGATGGTAAGACCCGCTGGACTCAGGCTCATGATCTGCGGAAATGGCTATTGAGCCATTCTCCCGAGATCGACGAAATATCTGTGGACTGCCGCGCTGATGAAATATTGGCATTCGGGCTTAGAACCGCTGATGGCTGGACGGAAGCGCAATGGAATAGTCTGTTGCCGGAAATCCGCGCGGTACTGCCGTGGGAGGCAATCGGGGCACATAAGGGCGTCAGTGAGTTGCGCGAGCAGGGGCTGTTGCTTGTCGAACCCGGTCATATCCGCCCTAGCGATCAGGGTATGGCGTTCTGGGACAATATAGCCGCCGCTCTGATATGAACAGTCTGATTATTTTCTCAGGCGAAAGGAGATATCTTTCTCATTGCCATTGGAATGAGCTCGATTAAATCCTCCGGGATCATTCCCCTCATGCCGCAGTGGCTTAATTCACTGGCAAGTCCGTGAATATACACCCCCGCGACCGCCGCGTCAAACGCGTCGAATCCCTGTGCCGCTAAAGTTCCGATTATTCCGCTCAGGCAGTCTCCGGTTCCGGCAATGGCAAGCGCGGCGCAACCGGTACTGTTTACTGCGCAACGTCCGTCCGGAGAGCATATTACCGTCCTGTGTCCTTTCAAGACTATGGTGGAATCACTGGCTTCCGCTAGAGCTCGCGCCTGATCGATTCTTGACGGATATAGTTGATGATCCAGATCAAAACCTTCCAGCAGACGCTTCATTTCGCCGGGATGCGGAGTGAGTATGTTTGAATCATTACCTTTGTAAACGTCCGGTATCTGGGCGATCAGGTTTAAGGCGTCAGCGTCAAAAACCATGGGCAGAGACTGGGAGCAGATATATTCCATAAATGGCACCAGACTCCGGTCATTACCCAGTCCGGGACCGATCACCAGTGCGTCGTTTGAGGTGATGATGCTTTTCAGCGCGGTTATTGATTCCTGCGTAAATGAGCCTGAGTCGCCATCGGGCAGGTGTACGCGAACCAGTGAGGGGAGGGGATGCTGATCTATTGCTATGGAGCGCGGAAGAACCAGTTTTACATATCCGGCGCCACTGCGCATGGCGGCTTTTGCCGCCAGCATCGGAGCTCCGGTATATCTATTGCTGCCGCCTATGACCGCCAGCCGTCCGCGTGTGTTTTTGTGACTGAATGGCGGGATGCGGTCGAGTACCTCAAGCATATCATCGGCAAAGGGCATAATTATCCCTTCGGGTATCTCATTGATATATTCACGGGGAATGCCAATGTCTACCAGGCGCAGAAGACCGCAATATTCGGAACCGTCTTTCATGTACAAACCATGCTTGGGTAGACCGATGCTTACAGTCATGTCCGCTTTGATCGCGAGTGATGCAGCCAGCCCGGTAGTCCCGTCCAAGCCTGATGGAATATCCAACGCAACGACAGGGCGGCGGGAACGGTTGACGCATTCGATCCATTGGTTATAAGGGGCTCTGAGTGTACCCGAAAATCCGGTGCCGAGTAGACCGTCAATGATAATATCCCCGCTTAGGAAATCCTTATCTTCTAGTTGCTCTTTGTGTATTATTTTAATGTCAGAAGGAATGCGGCGTGCGTTAAGCAGGGCATCACCCCGGAGGTCTTCGCAATTACATACGGAATAAACTATTACTTCGCAGGCATGTTTCTCCGCAAGGTGCCTTGCGCAGACGTAGGCATCGCCGCCGTTGTTGCCTTTGCCGGCGAGCAAAACAAATCTTTTACGGTGTCGGGCATCGAGACGCGCGGCAAATTCCAGAATGTGCTCGACCGCGCCTGTGCCGGCGCGTTCCATGAGTATTTCTCCTGAGATGCCTGATTGAATCGTTCTGCTGTCAAGCTCGCGCATTTCCGCCGCGGAAACTGTTTTCATTGTTGATGCCCCCTGTTGATTGATCTGGTTACATATAGTTATATTAACTCTTCGGGGCGCTTTTTCCACACTTGCGGCATGAAAAGCGTTTAAATTGGCAAAAAAAGTTCAGGCAAGTTTGATTTTCCGTAATTCACTGCCATAATATGCTGTGTTGCGTGCGACCGTAGCTCAGCTGGATAGAGCGCTTGCCTCCGGAGCAAGAGGTCATGGGTTCGAATCCCGTCGGTCGTACCATTTTTGAATAGCAAATTCAAGGACGTGTTCGAGTTGACTCCCAAGAAATATGTTGATCGGGCGAGGATGGCTCTGGCGGTTTCATACATTCGGCACTCCAAACTTAATATCCGACAGATTGCAGATAAGATGAAATTTTTCGACGTTTATACTTTCTGTCATTTTTGTAAACGCCACACCGGTATGACGCCGGGGGAAATCAAAAAGACCTCCAACAGCATTGAATGCAAGAAAATAAATTTTTTCTGATCTCAAAAGAAAAAGTCCGCTGTCCTGACAAGCAAAACAGGATACCAGCGGACTGAATGATTATTTTTCTTTATTGCAGCATGCGTGGTCTGTTGTGACTGTCGCCTCTGTTGTCGTGATCAAGGATGAACTGGCTGATATGAGTATTAAGATCACTCACTTCCATGCCCATTTCTTTGGTGATTTCTTCGGTCTCGGTCGCTTGCGACGAGGTTGTCTGGGTGATTTCCTCGATTTGGGTAAGACCTCGGTTGATTTCTTTTATACCCTGCTCCTGTTCGCTTGAGTTTGAGGATATTTGTCCCAGGGAAACCGTTATTTCATCAATGTTTTCGGCAATGGATTTGAATGATTCCGCCAGTTTGTGGCTGCAATCGAAGCCCCATTTTACTTTGACGTTTTCTTCATCAATGAGCTGCTGGGATTCCTGTGCCGCCTTGGCGCTTCTTGTCGCCAGGTTGCGCACTTCGTTGGCTACAACTGCGAAACCTTTGCCTGCCGCCCCGGCGCGGGCGGCTTCAACTGCTGCGTTCAGTGCCAGCAGATTGGTTTGGAATGCAATGTCATCCATCATCTTGAGGATGTTGTCGATCTTGCGCGAGACTTCTTTTATGTCTTCCATCGCTTTGAGCAGGTTGTCGATATCCTTCTGTCCTGATTTCGCGGATGCGTCGGTGTCGGCGGCGACTTTTTCCGCCTGTCTGGCGCGTTCGGCGTTATTCGCCGCCTGTTGAGTTATTTCTGTGTTGGAAGCTGCTATTTGTTCGAGCGCCGCCGCCTGAGTGGAGGTGCCGCTGGCAAGTTGTTGGTTGGCGTCGCAGAGTTTCAGGGTCATATCTCCGATGCGCGAGGAGGAGCATTCCACCTGGGTGACCAGAGATTTCAGATTGAGCACCATTTCCGCTATGGCGTGACCAAAATGATCCTGGTCGCCATAAACTTCCACATTTTGTCCGAGATTTCCACCCGCTACGGCGTTGAGTATGCCGATACGCGCTTTGAGAGATTTAACCATTTCCGCCAGGGCGTTGCCCAGTTCGTCGTCGGCGGATATGACTTCCACATTTACGTTTATATTGCCATGGGCGATGCTTTTTGCCAGGTCAACACGTTTTTTGAACTGTTCCAGCATTTGAACCAAAGCGCGTCCCAGTGTGTCATCACTTGATTTGACATCGAAACTGACGTTGAAATTTCCCGCTGCGACTTGTTCAACGCCTTTTATGCGTTCTTCGAGTATGGCGACGTTTTTGATTGACTCTTCGTGTTCGGCTTTGATTATGTCCTGAGTGTATTTGTAGCAGTTTTCTTTACGGTTGAGACCGTTGAAGATGGCGGTCGCCATACGTTTGCAGCTACCGTAGCCGCACGCCCCGCAGTTGAGGTGGTCTTCCGGTTTGAATTTTTTCATGTCATGAAAGATTTCATTGAGCTCGCGTTCTGAAGGTCTACGAATTTTATTGTAGGATGAGCGGTTCTGATATTTTCTGCCGTAAAGTCCAGGTTCCCAGTATTTGGCTATCTTTCTTTCCACCAGTTTGCGGGACAGGGCGGTAGGCAGGATGCCGTTCTTTTTGTAGTCGGCGACCATTTTGCGGCTACGCTCCTCTATAAGTGCTTCCACCTCATCGGGATTAGCGTGTATATTGTCTGTGCCCGGACCGCCATTGCAGCCCAGGTCACAGTTGAGACAGTCAACCAGAACCGGAGCAATGCCTTTGTCTATATTCTTTTTCAGTCCGTCAAGGTAGTGATAGATGTGTTCTCCACCTTCGATCTTACGGATTTTTTCTCTTAAAGCCGGATTCCAGCGTTCCACCGTACGCATCAGTCCGCCCGGAGAGGAGAACAATACCGCACGTTCCGCCGGAGGATTTGCGTATTTTTCTTCGGCAAACGAGCGCAGGCTGATTCCTTTGTCCTTGAAATATTCTTTCAGCGCCGACATGGTTACGTTGTAATCGCCAAATCCGGTATCGACAAATTCACGTTTTTTAGCCACGCATGGAGAGATCACCACCATTTTACATCGGCTGTATTCAGCATAATAACGCTTTATCATTTTCATCGCGTGCAGCATCGGGCTGTCCGCCGGAGCCAGATATTCCAGCAGTTCCGGGTGATATATTTCCATGTATGAGACCAACGCGGGGCAGGGCTGGGCAATCACGCATTTCGGGTTGTTCTTTTTGATATGGTCAAGGTAAGTTCTGACGGTAAGTTCAGCTCCGAAGCTTACGTCGAAAGAGGCTTTTACTCCAATGGATTTGAGCCATCCGTTCAAACGCAGATAATCTCCCGGAAAAGTAGCCGCCACTGCCGGAGCCACTACGGCGACAATTGGGACGCCCGAAGATACATCAGACAAAAACGCGGACAAATCATCAACTCCCACTCTGGCATTGTGAGTACAGGCTTTGATGCAACTGCCGCAACCGATGCACTGATCATGGTTGATTCTCACCACGTTGTCTTCGGCGATGTTGCAATATTTCACCGGACATGCCTTGATGCAGGAATGACAATTGGTACAGTTCTCTTCAATTACTTTTACAACTTCTGGCAGGAAAGACATGATAATACTCCTCGTTAATACGAGCCCTCCCCAAATATATGTGAGGCGCTAACTTTAGATTGCAATTACTTATAATCACCCAAAACCTCATATATGCCTACTGCGTGCATATTGTACTAAATGTAAAACACGAAAATGTTATTTCAAGACGGAAATAATTGCAAAAATGTCAGATATGGAGTGGTTGTTCTATTATTTAGTAGTTTTTTTGTGCTTGAAATCATTCGAAAGTAAAATGAATAAATTTTCACAAAAAACTATTTATGTAGGAATAAAAGTGGATCTCATCTGTGAAAAAAGCCATATAACCGCAGATGGATGTTCAAAATATACTGAATTTCGTCCGGCTGGCGCCGGACGAAGTGTTGCAGTAGTAAATCAGCAATCGCCGAAAGAAATTCCACTGTTGCGTGCGGCGTTCAGCAGGATGTCATCGGCTGGAACAAGTTTAAGTTTTCCTGCTACGTCCTCAATTGGCACCGGTATGACATTGCCGCCGCGCGCCGACATCATCACTCCGAATTTGCCTTCGATAATGCTCTGAGCGCATTCGACGCCCAGTCTGGTGGCGAGCAGCCGGTCGGCGGCGGAGGGGACGCCGCCGCGCTGCAGGTGTCCGAGAATGGTTACGCGGGATTCAAGCCCGGTCATTTCCTCCAGTTGCTGTGATATTCTCAGAGTGGCGCCGCTGTTAAGCCGGTCAAGTTCAGCGAGTTTGTCACTGATTTTTTCGGCGGCGTCTTTGTCCTTGGCTTCGGCTTTTTGTTTGTGCAGTTTATCGAACTTCGCGGCGACGTCGATGGACATAGCGCCTTCGGCGACCGGTACTATGCTGAATTTTTTCCCTTCGCGGTTGCGTCTGAGGATAGCTTCGGCAATATATTTTATATCGTACGGTACTTCCGGTATAAGGATTACATCCGCTCCTCCCGCGATGCCGGAATAAAGTGTAAGCCAGCCCGCGCGATGTCCCATGACTTCCACCAGGATGATACGGTTGTGGCTGCTGGCGGTAGAATGCAGACTGTCGATGGCATGAGTGGCTATATCGGTGGCGGTGTCGAAGCCGATGGAGGTATCGGTTTCCGCCAGATCGTTATCAATTGTCTTGGGCATGGTAATGATGTTGAGTCCCTGTTTCATCAGGCGCAGAGCACTTTTATGGGTGCCGCCGCCGCCGAGGCAGATAAGTCCCTCGAGTTGATGTTTGTGGTAATTTTCGACGATGGCGCCGGTCATGTCTATGAATTTTTTACCTACCGGCATTTTGTGAGGCTTATGGCGGCTGGTGCCCAGAATCGTTCCGCCCCGGGTGAGGATACCGGAAAAAGTGCTGTTGTCAAGATATTCACACTTATCAAAAGCCAGTCCTTCGAAGCCGTCTTTAAAGCCCAGCAGGTAAATATCTTTCTGAGCTAAAGCTCTGCCGACTGCTCTGATGGCGGCGTTCAAGCCAGGGCTGTCTCCTCCGGCGGTAAGTATTCCAATGCAGCGTCCCATATGTTCTCCTTCCTGATAGCTTAATTCATTCATCGTTTATTCCCTTTAGCTTAACCGGGTTCTGTGCTAAAGTCAATTCTTTTCCGGTATTTTTTGTTTACAGGTTTGGACTTTTTCTGAATATTTTCAATTCCTGTGTCTCTTCTTTGGCGTCGGCGTATTTTTTTCTGAAATATTCATAGGTCAGATCCTGGCTCCGGCTGGCGCCGTCCCGCCGGGCGATAGTCCTGCTGTAAATTCCTTTGGAAGAAAGATTTCTGCCTTTACGCCTGTCGTTGAGCTGGAAATTCAGGATGTCCTGGATTATTTGCCGGGAAGAATTATCCTCAACCGGAAAAAGTATTTCCACGCGGCGGTCAAGATTACGCGGCATCCAGTCGGCGCTGGAACAATAATATTCTTCTTCGCCACCGTTGGCGAAATAATATATCCGGCTATGTTCAAGATAGCGGTCTACAATGCTGATGACCCGTATATTTCTGGTACCGACTCCTGGATTGAGGCAGCATATACCGCGAATGATAAGATCTATTTTTACTCCCGCCAGTGCGGCGGCATAGAGGTGGGTGATAATCTCCGGGTCTACCAGTGAATTCATCTTTGCAATGATCCGTCCCGGATTTTGAGGTGTGGATAAGCGGGTTTCGCGGTCTATCAAGGCAATGAATTTATGGCGCATGTCGAAAGGCGCGGCGGCGATCTTAGCCCATTTTGACATGGGCGCGGAATATCCGGTCATGACGTTGAACAGCGCGGCGGTATCGGAGCACAGTTCTTCCTGATTGGTGAACAGACCGACGTCGGTATAAATCTTTGCGGTTTTATCATTGTAGTTGCCGGTGCCGAGGTGGCAGTAACGTTCTATTATGCCTTTGGTGTTTCTGATTATGAGCAAGGCTTTACAATGGATTTTCAATCCGGCGATACCGTACACCACATGAGCTCCGGATTCTTCCAGACGCCGAGCCCAGAGTATATTATTGCCTTCGTCAAAACGCGCTTTGAGTTCGACTATTACGGTAACCTGTTTGCCGTTTTCCGCCGCTTTTTGCAAGGCTTTGACCACCGGAGAGTTACCGCTGACACGGTAAAGTGTCTGCTTGATCGCTAAGACGTCAGGATCTTCCGCCGCCTCTTCGATCATTTTTACGACCGGGTCAAAACTCTGGAAAGGTACACAATAGAAAATATTGCTGTGTTTTTTTATTGATTTAAATACCGGTTTCTCATCATTTATAAGCGGATGGGGAAGGGGCGGGTGCGGTTCGTCAAGCAGGTCGGGACGATCAAGGGAGCCGATCAGCTCTGCATAACGCGACAGATGCAGTGGTCCCGGAGTGGAGTATTTGAAATCGTCATCAATCTTAAATTGTTTTTGCACCCATTCCACCAGTTTGCCACGGCTGTTTACCGGTATCTGCAAGCGTATGGGTTGACGGCTTTTGCGTTGTGTCAACTCCTTTTTTATGTGTTGCAGTAAATCGGATACACCCTCTTCGTCCAGAGAAAAATCCATATCGCGGGTTATTCGGAATGGTACTTTGTCCATGATTGCGCAGCCGGAAAACAGATGTTTCAGATTGCCCATTATCAGGTCTTCGAGCATGATAAATGTGTCTTTGTCCGTACTCGTAAGGCGAATAAAGCGTGGCAGTCCCTCCGGTACCTCGACAAAGGCATAAACCGTTTTTTTGCTGTCATAAGTTTTTAATTTCACGGCTATTTCTATTGCGCCGCTATTGAGTATCGGGAACGGATGGCTCGGATCTACCGCCAGCGGAGTAAGTACCGGCATGATCTGTGATTCAAAAATATAATCGGCTTCGGATTTCATCGTTCCGGTCAGTTCATCATATGTGATAATACTTATACCCGCCGCTTCAAGCCCCGGTAGAATGTCTTCGCGAAGATATTTGTGTTGTCTGCGAATCAGCCCCAACAGACGTTTACGCAGTAGCTGTACTTGTTGTTTGACGGTCAGTCCCGCCGGGTCGCGTCCGGTGAAACCTGCTTCGAGCAGGCGTCGCAGACCGGCAATGCGTACCATGAAAAACTCGTCCAGATTGTTGCTGAAAATAGATATGAATTTAAGTCTTTCCAGAAGCGGGTTTTCTTTGTCTCCCGCCTCATCAAGCACACGCGCGTTGAACTCCAGCCAGCTCAGTTCGCGACTGATGAAATATTCTTTTCCCAAATTCTCCATGGACATATCTGTACTCCCCTTATTCAAGTGCTACTTTTATACCGAAAGTGCTTTTGAGCATATTTACTCTTTTTTTCATAAACAGGCGTTCCAGGGACAGATCCAGTGAGCCGCCCGCTTTGATTTCCAGTACGTCCTTTCTGATCCGGCAGATTGCGTTTTTCATCTTGTTCTGATGTGTCCGGTCGAGTGCGTCGGACACCCGCAATATCGCCGCCAGCTTGCATACCACTACCCGGTCTTCGTCAGGCAGGCTCATGTATTCTGAATGATTGCTGCGTGGCGGCGACTTACGATGATAACGGCAGACCAGTGCTACCAGTTTCATTTCTCTGTCAGACAAGCCCGGCACCTGACTGTTGCTGATAATGTAATAGGAGTGTTTATGATGCTTGCGGCAATCTATGAAACGACCCGTATCATGTAGTATTCCGCTGAGATATAACAACAACCGGTTGCGCTTGTTCAGACGATGAAAACGTCCCATAGCGTCAAATATTTTCAGCGCGGTATCTGCTACCGACATGCCATGAGCCGTGTCGTTGTTGTATTTTTCACCCAATGCCACCGCCGTGGAAACGATGTCTTCGGTAAAAGGATCTTCGTCGTCAAAAATATCTCTGATCATTTCTTCGATGATAGCTTCACGCGTGGATACCGCAGGAACTATGACTTTGTTTACTCCGGTAACTTCGCACATCTGCAGGAGCATATAACAGCTTGGCTCTACACTTTTGATCATGTAGTCCACTGTGCCCAGTTGTTCCGTCAGCTCCTCGGAACTCTTGCCGGAAATGTATTCGGTTACTTTATGGAGTTCTTTGACAGACAAACTGACCATTGAATCCTGAACCAGTTCGTGCCCCGCAAGTTGTGCGGCAAGTCTCACCCCCGCTCCGGCACTGACGAACAATGGATGATGTTCTTTGTTGTGTTCGCAACTTTGGGCGTCAAGTTCACGGTCTATAGATGAGGCAAATGAATCAATCACCCCGTTAAATCTGTGTGGAACAAAATCCTTGTCCCCGAGTTCTTCATACAAACGCAGTGAACCGAAGCCGAACACCTCCGATTCTATGAGTTTGCCCTGTTTCGTCAAAGCCACTCCGGTTGAACCAGTGACCAGCGTCAGAAATAAAATATTGCGTGCGTCAAATTTACAACCGTTTTTAATCAGATTGTTTTTTATCGCTAGATACACCAGACGTGATTCTTCGGTTACATCCAGCACCTGTAACTTTATCCGGCACGCCGTTTTTATACGGTCAAGAAATATTTCCCGGTTTTGCGCCTCCCGCACCGCGCTCGTAGCCACCGCACGGTAATAACTTACCCCGTATTCGCGCAGTTTCAGCGAGAAATCTTTCATTATCGAGCATATCAAATTTATGCTGTCCGAAGAAATAACCCCCCTGGAGAATACTTCCCTGCCTATATTCACCTGACGGGATAAGTTTTCCACCCCGCTGTATGTTCTGTCCTTGTTGAGCTGAAATATTTCCAGCCTGAGCGAATGCGCCCCCAGGTCGATTATCCCCGCCGCCATTGGTGGAGTTTTGCTTCCGGTCATTGAAAATCCTCCATGGATTCAGAAACACCCTGATCCCTTGTGTATGAAAATGTCTTTTACGAACAAATATCAACTTGCAACAGCATTAATGTAACTCCAACTTCCGTTTATCTCAATTCCTCCTTGATACTTTAAGTCCTTTTTAACAGAAATTAAACATCGTGCCATGAATTGACTGTGCCAGATGAAGTGTGACATAATGTCCCATGCTGCTGTTGCATCCCATATGTTCTCGCTCAAAATAACTTTTCTCTCCCTTTGGCATACGCTTTGCGGTTTATACAACGAAACAATAATTAGAGACACATATGGAGGTGATTTTATGAATATGGAAAAACTGACCAAACGCTCACGGGAAGCTCTGATGGCTGCCCATAATATTGCCATAGAGCTTAACCATCAGGAAATAAGACCCTTGCATCTGCTGAAAGCCCTGTTGACTCAGGAAAACGGTCTTATTCCCTCGCTTGTGAAAAAAATCGGAGTGGAACCAGACGCTCTTAATGCTGAAACTGATCGGGAACTCGCCGCCATTCCCGCCGTAACCGGTTCCGGCGCGACTCAGGTGTATAATTCCCGCGATTTCAGCCAGGTTATGATCGACGCCGCCAAAGAAGCCGATAAAATGAAAGATGAATATGTCAGCGTCGAACACCTTTTGCTTGCCATCGTCAACACCGGGGGCAAGGCCGCCGCCATATTAAAAAATAATAATATCAACATCAATACCATCCTTGAAGCTCTCAAAACGGTCCGAGGTAATCAGCGTGTAACTTCCGAAGACCCCGAATCTACCTTTGAGGCTCTGGAGAAATACGGACGCGATCTTACTGAAATGGCGTCGCGCGATAAACTCGATCCGGTCATTGGGCGCGATGACGAGATACGCCGTGTCATACAGATACTCTCCCGGCGTACCAAAAACAATCCCGTACTCATCGGTGAACCCGGCGTGGGCAAGACCGCCATAGCCGAAGGTCTCGCTACCCGCATTGTCCGTGGCGACGTCCCCGAAGGTCTCAAAAACCGCAAACTTATCTCTTTGGACATGGGTGCGCTTATTGCCGGAGCTAAATATCGCGGTGAGTTTG
>JAFGXT010000342.1 GCA_016936495.1 Victivallales bacterium | reverse complement strand
CCGGCAATGATGATTTGAGTATTATTTCTCCGGCGGTGCTGCGCGACGCTATAGCGGGAGAGCTGTTTAACCGTTTGTTGTTGATAGGTATAGGTTCTCTTTGCCTGGTGGCGGTGTTGTCGGTTGTCTGTACAGGGGGAATTGTCCGGGGCATATGTGCTTTGCTTCCGGTCTTATCTGCGTTGTCGTTGCTCGCCGGGGTTTGTGTCCTGAGCGGGATAAGTGTGTCGATTCCGGTATGTATCGCAGCGGTAACTGTTGTGGGACTGGCGATCGATTACGGTATATTTCTGGTGTTTCAGACATTTGACCGGGGACGGCGGGATATGGCGTCATCGGTATTTCTTTCCGCCCTGACGACCGCCGCTGGAGCCGGAGCGTTGCTCTTTGCCGATCATCCGGTACTATTTTATCTGGGGCTGTTTTTGAGTTTAGGTGTACTGTTGTCCTGTGTCGCTGCGTTTACCATCGTCCCGGCAATGGCAGTGTTATACCGAGAGGGCAGGGGAATGAGATTAAGTATGATTACTCCAGGATTATTGTTGTTGTTGGTACTGGCTTCGGGGTGTGCTTCTGATCCTCCATGTCCGTTGCCACTTGATACGCTTAACAGTGAAGGTCTTACGGCATATTGCCCGCCGCAAGGAAAATGGCGTAGCGTGGCGAAGATAGATTTTGAATTTGGCGGACGCACGTTTTCAGTCTTGTGCATAGCGGAGCTTGATGGTGCGAACCGGAAGATCGCACTTGCCGGTATCGACCCGGCTTCCGGCATGAGAGTATTTGAGGCCGTGTCAGTGAAAGGAGTTATTACTCATCAATATCTTATGCCCCGACTTGAACGTTTACCGGATTTGCCGCGAGATGTGATCAATGATATTTCAAGAATAAGTTTTGATGTGAATCCCGGCATGGAGTGCGCGACCCCGAAAGACGGTTTGCTGGAAGTTGCAGACGCAAAAATTGTGTATGCTTTTGACCCAGAAAGCTCTTTGCTTGTTGAAAAAAGAAGTCCCGGACATTGGCAAATATTTTATAGAGACTATAAACTGCTGGAAGGATTCACCGTGCCGCATATCATGCAAATGTATAATTTCCATCCCGGATACTATATAAAAATAGAGGTAAAAGAGTTTAAATCTCTGGAGGAACAGCCCCATGCCTGAATATGATATTTTGAAAAACGCGTTGAAATTTTTTGAATACGATGGCGATACTCTGGTTCGCGCCGAACTTGAATTCAATGCAGATGCTCCGGTTTTTGACGGGCATTTTCCAGGTAATCCGATCCTTCCAGGATTCTGCCAGCTTGAAATAATCCTTGTGCTCATAAATAAAGCTTTGCCTGGAGCCTGCTGGAAACTGAAAAAAGTGAAAAACGTTAAGTTTTTCAGCCCCATTCTCCCCGGTGATCGCGCCGAATATAATCTGGAAATCGTTGAAAAATCCAGTTCCGCCCTTAAAGTAAATGTACATGTCAGTATAGGTGATACTAAGAAATCAACCTTTAAGGGAGTGTATCTGGAAGCATGAATACTCGTAGAAAACATAAATATTTTGAGCGCGAGCCTGGAGCCCCTGAACCAGTTAGCGTTGAGGTGAGCCACCGTTGCCAGTTTAGTGAAGTGGATGCTTTGGCTATAGTCTGGCATGGACGTTACGCCGGATTTTTTGAGAAGGCGTCGGAGGCGCTTGGCCGCAAAATAGGATTATCATATGAGAATATGTACGCGGCTGGAGTCTCCGCTCCGCTGGCACAGTTGCATATTGATTATCACCGTCCGCTTAAATTGTCGGAAGTATGCACAATCCGGGCGTCTGTCATATGGACTGAAGCTTCGCGCCTTAATATCGAATATGTTATATTAAAAGAAGATGGAATGGTGGCGTGCACCGGTTATACCGTGCAGATGTTTGTTGACTCCGGCAGCGGAGAAGTTTGCATATTGTCCCCGGACTTGCTGGTGGAATGCAGGAACAACTGGCGGCGGGGAGATTTTAACTGACTAATGCGGGAAGTAATTATAAGCGGATATGAAGCACTCAGCGCATATGGCGGTGGCATGACCACACTGCTTGACGGGCTCTATGCCGGACGCACCGCCATAAGATTGACCGACAATCCGGCGTTTAAGGAGTTTCCTGTGGCAGTGGCGGATGACGCAGTTTCCGGCTCGCCGCGCTGTATTCAGTTACTTGAACAGCTTAAGCAACTTGAAACTGATGTTCCAGCCGGAATCCCCTTGTTTCTAGCGCTGACTATCGGCGCGATCGAATACCTTGAACAGGCATCTGAAAATGCCGCCTCCATACCATCTGGGAATTTGGAAAAGCTTATCGCGCAAGCTAGAAAATTATGGCCCGGCAGAAAAGTCTACACCGTGTCGGCCGCCTGTGCCGCTTCATCCTGCGCGATTGCCCGGGCGGCTTCCATGATTTCCGCCGGAGAGATAGATTCGGCACTTATTGTGTCCTGTGACAGCGTCAGTGAATTTATCGTATCCGGTTTTTCCTCGCTGGGAGCTCTGGATAAGAGTCCGGCGCGACCTTTTGATGAAAACCGTCAGGGTTTGAGTTTGGGCGAGGGGGCAGGGATGATGCTGCTTGCCGAAAAAGGATTTGCCCGAAAGCATGGACTGAGCATAAACGCTACGCTCCGTGGTTGGGCGATGAATTGTGACGCTCATCATGTTACCAGTCCAGATCTGTCCGGCACTGCTCTGAGCCGGACGATTGCCGATGCTCTGACAAATGCCGGCATTACCCCTGCCGATATTGACTTTATTGCTGCTCATGGTACGGGGACATACTATAATGATCAAATGGAAAGTGAGGCTTTTCAACGTGTTTTTAAAACTCCGGTTCCGGTTTTTTCCATCAAAGGCGGAACCGGGCACACCGTGGCTGCTGCTGGAATATTGCAGTTAGGCGTGGCGGTCAGTGCCTCCCGCCAAAGGCTCATTCCGCCGAATATCAATTTGAATACCCCGATGTCCGGACTGGAAAACTGGCTGTCCGCCACCAGCAGACGGATTGCCGGCAACTTGTTTATTTCGGTAAACTCCGGTTTTGGCGGAATCAATTGCACATTGGCGGTTGAAACTTTTCAATAGATAGATTATACTGTTTAAGGTTGAGCTTTTATCTTAATCAACTTGTAAGAAAAACTAAAAAAAAGGGGGAAACCGCACATGCGTAGTTTCAAAATGAATGCAGTATTAATCGTTCTTTGTGCAACAGGAATGTTTTTGTTCACCGGATGCCGTACCAAATATATGGCAAAAATTCAAGATACTCCTTTTTACAGTGTTCCGGCTGATGCGCAACTCAGTCAGACTACCGAGGCCATTATGGAAGTGGGAAAAAGGCGTAATATTCCTATGACGATTGTCAAGCCGGGAGAAATAGAAGCTATACTTATCGGCAGAAATCAGGTCAGCCGTGCTACCGTACTCATTAAATATGACGTTAAGCGTTTTTCCATAATATACAAAGACAGCACTGAACTTATGTACAACCCCAAAACTAATAAGATTAATCACAATTACAATAATTGGGTTTTGCGTTTGGAAAGAGATCTCAGTAACGCTTATTTGCGGAAATAAAGTATTCGTCAGAATAATATCCCGGCTTTCTCCGGGATGTTTATGGAAAATGTAGTTTTGTGCCCGCGTCCGCGGGCACGTTTTTCCTGCCTGTGGGTTATAGATGTCTTAAGATGCTCCTCCGCTAATAGTCTGGCGATAAACAGTCCCAATCCCGATCCACGGAGATTGTGTACTGCTTTGCCGCGGTATCCGGCAGTGTATATATCTGCGTTTTCTTCCTCGTGTATTTCCGGTCCTTGAGAGGATACAGAGAACTCTACTCCGTCATCCTGATCCTTTACTGATATATTGATATTTGACTTGGGAGGAGCGTATTTTGCCGCATTGTCCAGAAATATGAATATGAGAGCGGAAATAACTTTGGGGTAGGCGGTGGTAAGTTTTGAGCTGTCCGAAAAAAATGAGAACTTCAAAGATTTTTTTCTATACATGAAAGACACCGGCGTTATCTGCGTCTTTACAAAGGTGGAAATTCTCAGAGGGATACATTTATAAGTCTTAACCAGTACCACCGGATCACATATGAACTCAAAAGCGGAAAGTAATTCTATGAAATATTTACAACGCCAGAATATGTTTTTATATGTGTCACTTGGGACAGATATTTCAGGTGTCTCCTCCACCGCCAGTTTTATGTCCTGAAGTATAAGGCGCACCAGATTACGATAGCCATCAATAAAGTATGTCTGTTCGCGGAGACTGGCAGGAATGCGCGGAGTATTACCATTCTCCCATAGTTTAACACTCTGCACTTTTGTGTTGAACGCATTGCTGGCGGTAGTGAGGATTGAAATGACATCATCTATGCTTACATTCAATCCGCCCCCAGGCAGATTGATCAGTTGTTCCGGGCGTCCCGCCGATATAATCATCCCTCCGACGGTCAACTCATCACTTATTTTAACATAGTTCATCCCGCATTGGCACGTTTGCAAAGACATCTGCGGAACATCGGTGCTGGAACAATGTTTTTCTTCACATCCCTTGCACGTTTCCGGCCATGCCTGAAGAATGCCGTCTTGGAATCTGCCCTTGATTATCGACGGAAAAGGAAAATAATTCATATGCAGGCACATTATAAGTGTCTACTCCCGGTTGTTGCCCTTACCAAAATGTATTCCCATATATTTATATAGTATATACGGGCATTCCAATAAGTGCAACACATTTTCTGCTTGTTGTTGATGAATTTATTAGTTAAAAGTCATAATGTTTCACAAATTCCCTAATAATAGCTTTAGTTATGAGGGGTTCTGTGTTTGATTTCGGCAGAAAAACAGTTTCTCCGCTTATTTTTGACCGAGGATATTTGCAAGAATGCGATTATGAGTTATCTTGTATTTTAACTGATAATTTAAAACAGGAGTTTGATTGTTATGGATTGCAAAAACTGTAAAAGCGAAAGCTGTTCAGCTAAAGATAAAAAAGCCGAAGAAAACGAACAGGAATTCATGGAGCGTCAGAAACTGGCTCGGAAGATGTGTCGGATCAAGCATAAAATAGTGGTGCTGTCAGGGAAGGGGGGCGTTGGTAAAAGTACAGTGTCCGCCAATTTGGCGTCCTCGCTCGCCAAAGAAGGATATAATGTTGGATTGCTGGATGTGGATATTCACGGTCCGAGTATTCCGACTATGTTCAATTTGACCGGACAATCGGTGTATCAGACGGAAGAGGGTATTGAGCCGGTAATGGCAGGTCCTAATTTGAAAGTTATTTCTGTGGCATTTTTTCTGAAAGACCAGGAACAGGCGGTCATTTGGCGCGGACCTATGAAAATGGGAGTTATCAAGCAGTTCCTAAGTGAAGTCAATTGGGGCGAGCTGGATTATTTGATCGTCGATTCTCCTCCGGGCACCGGAGATGAGCCATTGTCAGTCTGTCAGCTTCTGGAAAACGTCGATGGTTGTGTGATGGTAACCACTCCGCAGGAAGTGGCGTCGGCGGACGTAAGGAAGTCCATATCTTTCTGTAAACAGCTTAATGTCCCGGTTATTGGAGTGTTGGAAAACATGAGTGGCTTCATGTGTCCCAAGTGCGGCACGGTGGAATATATTTTCTCACAGGGCGGCGGAGAAAAGCTCGCGGCTCAGATGGGAGTGAAGTTCCTGGGATCCGTTCCGATCGACCCGCTCATCGCCAGAAGCGGGGATGACGGTAAACCTTTTGTTCAGGCTTTCGCTGAATCGGAAACCGCCAAGCTGTTCGAAAAAATCATCGAGCCAGTCATAGCCATGTGCGGGCGGAATGACGACTGAGTTCGAAAGATAGAAAACCGCCGTCTGTGTTTTGCGGGCGGCGGATAAAGCAACAAGGTGAGGCATGGTTGAGATAGACATTTCGCATTTATCGCCCAAAGCGGTGAATCGGCTTTTCAGGTGTTTTTATTGCTCAGTGATTATTTTAGGTATTATTGCGTTGATGTTCTTTCCCTTTTGCATTGTCATCCTGATAGCATATCTGTTTTCCTATTTCTTGTCCATTAATACGCTACCACCTAGCAGTCTTTCAATTATACTGTTGTTTTTTCTCGTTTACGCCGCGTTTTATCCCGTTTACAAATTGTTGTTTCGTTGGCGGTTGAAGGGTTTTCTTAAACGCAATATTAAGGATGATTGTTTCACGCGTTGTTATGAATGCAATATAAAGGTATGCGGGGACGTATGCCCCATGTGTGGAGCGAGTTTGAAAGCAAAATATTTGGATATCCCTTTGGCGACTTTAAAAGCAACGCTTTTTCAGCGTATATCGACTATTTTTCTGTTTTTTGCTATTTATAGTGGCATTGTTGCGCATGAAGTGATAGATGCCTGGATATCCAGAAATAATCCCATCAAGGAGTTTTTTATAACAAGAGGCGGAAGCAGGAATGGCAATCGGATAAATTTCAGGACGGAATATTATCTCGGTGAAACAGTCCTGCATCAGGGGCGTAGAGGTAAAGTGGTCGTCGTAGGAGTGGCTGATAGACCTCATGAAATTGTATATACTGTAGATGTTGATGGCAAAAGAATATACGATTTAAAAGGTAGTGAGCTGTCCAGCGTGAAAGAGTAATTGACTTTTTTCGAAGAGCGAAGGCTTCTGGTATTGAATTGTTTGCCATTTACAGATATTTTATTGTTTTGAACTGAAAATATTTTATTATGGAGTTGTATAAGCATGAATGAACCAATGACTTTGCCCTTGTGGAACGATAGAAAAAGTACCGGAATCAAGGATAATGACGATTTTCAACCTTATCTTGAAGTGTATGCAGTGGATACAGCCAAACCGCTTGGCGCAGTGATTGTCTGTCCCGGAGGAGGCTATTCGCACCGTGCTCCGCATGAGGCGGGGATTATCGCGCAGACTTATAATAAGCTTGGCTTTCATGCCTTTGTTCTTCAATATCGTGTGGCTCCTTATACTCATCCGGCGCCGCTAGAAGACGCCGCTCGCGCCGTCAGGTTGGTCAGACATAACGCAGAACAGTGGAACGTCGCTCCTGACAAAATTGCCATTCTAGGGTTTTCCGCCGGAGGGCACCTTGCCGGATCGCTAGGGGTACATTATCCCGATGTTGCCGAAGACGTTGAGTTTCCCGCGCTGTCATGTCGTCCTGATGCTCTTATCCTTTGTTATGCGGTTATCAATGGGCACGAGGGATCGTATCAGAACTTGTTTGCCGGGAATATTAATGATGAAACCCGTAAGTATTTTCATTTAAATGAGTTTGTTGATGCAAGCACCCCTCCGGCTTTTTTGTGGCACACCGTTGGAGATGGCGCGGTACCGATTGAAAACGCGTTGGATTTCAGCAAATCAATGAGAGCTTCCGGGGTTCCTTTTGAACTTCATGTGTTTCCTTTCGGGCACCATGGATTAGGGCTTGGAACCGGCAGCGAATTTGAAGAGATTTCCGTATGGCCAGAGCTTTCTGCCACTTGGCTCGCGAAAATGGGCTGGAAATAATATCCGCTAATTCCTGAATAATAACTATTTACACGCTGACTGTCGTTGAACTTTGGTTTGACTATCGTCAGATTTTTGTTATCTTGAGATAAAAATCTAATTTTTTTTGATTTTTGCATTTGACATTTTGTGAATTGTCGTTATCTTATGCCCTGAATATCGATATAACTTACAGTGCTGAAAGTAGAGAATCTGATTCTCCTGTTTTTTGTTTTTTTATATTTAGTGCATCGGGTATATTAGTTTATCCTTATATCATTAAGCTGAAAATGAATGCATTACGCAGCTTGATTAATGATGCTTGAACCGGTGAATTTATAGTAATAGAAGACTCGTAAAAGAAATCTTAGGAGGTTTTAATGAGTATTTCCACGAAGCATGCGAAACTTAACAGCTGGGTTGCTGAATGGGTAGAACTGTGCAAGCCTGACAACGTTGTACTGTGCGATGGATCACAAGAAGAGTACGACAGATTATCAAATTTGCTCGTTGAAGGCGGCTATGCCGTACGTCTAAACGAGAAAAAACGCCCTGACAGTCTGCTGTTCCGTTCACAGCCTTCAGACGTGGCACGTGTTGAAAGCCGCACTTACATTGCCAGCGAGAAAAAAGAAGACGCCGGCCCGACCAACAACTGGTGCGATCCAGCCGAGCTTAAAGCTACTATGCTCAAGCTCTATGATGGTTGCATGAAAGGTCGTACTATGTACATTATTCCTTTCTCAATGGGACCCATCGGTTCTCCGATCGCCAAAATCGGTGTTGAGATCACTGACTCTGAATACGTTGTTATCAATATGGGTATTATGACTCGTATGGGTACTCAGGTTGTAGAAGAACTGGGTACAGACGGCGAATTTATTCCCTGCATTCATACTGTCGGTAAACCGCTGGCGGAAGGTGAATCTGACAATGGCGAATGGCCTTGTGCTCCGATCGACCAGAAATATATTGCTCATTTCCCCGAAACCCGTGAAATCTGGTCATATGGATCAGGTTACGGCGGTAACGCGTTGCTCGGTAAAAAATGTCTTGCTCTGCGTATCGCTTCCGTTCAGGCTCGCGATGAAGGCTGGTTGGCTGAGCATATGCTCATTCTCAAGCTCACCAATCCGGGAGGCGAAGTTAAGTATGTCGCTGGCGCATTCCCCTCAGCCTGCGGTAAAACCAACCTCGCGATGCTCGTTCCGACCATTCCCGGATGGAAAGTTGAAACCATCGGTGATGATATTGCATGGATGAAATATGGCAAAGACGGTCGTCTGTATGCGATCAATCCTGAAGCCGGTTTCTTCGGCGTTGCTCCCGGTACTTCTATGGATTCCAATCCGAACGCAATGCATTCATGTGAAAAAGAAACTATCTTCACCAACGTTGCTCTTACTGAAGATGGCGATGTATGGTGGGAAGACATGGGTGTTCCGGCTCCTGGAAAACTCATCGACTGGAAAGGCAATGAGTGGATACCCGGCGAAAGCACTGAAAAGGCCGCTCATCCGAACGCTCGCTTTACTGCTAAGGCAAGCAATTGCCCGTGCATTGCTTCAAACTGGGAAGATCCCGCCGGAGTTCCAATCGACGCCATCCTTATCGGCGGTCGTCGCCCGAGCACTATTCCTTTGATCAATCAGTCCAAAGACTGGACTCATGGCATATTCATGGGTGCTACCATTGGTTCTGAAATCACCGCAGCGGCTCTCGACCTGAAGGTCGGTACCGTTCGCCGCGATCCTTTTGCAATGCTGCCGTTCTGTGCTTACAATATGGGTGATTATCTCAACCATTGGTTGGAAGTCGGCGCTGCTGCTCCAGATCAGAGCAAACTGCCAAAAGTGTTCTATGTAAACTGGTTCCGTAAGTCAAGCGACGGCAAGTGGCTCTGGCCTGGATTTGGCGAAAACAGCCGCGTTCTGAAATGGATCTTTCAGCGTTGCAATGGCGAAGTCGATGCGGTTGAAACTCCTATCGGCATGATGCCTAAAGGCGAAGATATTGACGTCGCAGGTCTGAAAGTATCTAAAGAAGATATGGATGAATTGCTGTCTGTTGACGCTGAAGGCTGGAAAGTCGAACTCCAGCAGATCAAAGAACATTTCGCCAACCTCGGCGACAGAATGCCAAAAGCTCTCTTTGATCAGCTCGAAGCTCTGGAAGCCAGACTTAACGGCTAAGCCTTACAGGCATTTATCGGATCTTTTGATTTGATATTCAGCTGGTCGGATTTATATCCGGCCGGCTTTTTTAATTATTGCGCCATTGTACCGGTGGAAGACCATAACGCTTTTTGAACGCTCTTGAAAAGTAATCCTGATTGCCAAAACCGCATAACCTGGCTAT